>NZ_JBFSUD010000007.1:0-109398 GCF_041467175.1 Vibrio sp. 10N.247.310.24 | reverse complement strand
TTTTAGTAAGACTCGCTACACTGTGCGATCTAAACACCTTAAATGATAGGTGTTGACTCAGTCGAGTGGCTTTTTTTGTACGTCTCTTCTCCCCTTCCCAACTACACACTTAAACACTTAAACACTTAAACACTTAAACACTTAAACACTTAAACACTTAAACAATGGTCTTTTGGAGCCAATAAAAATCCGAGAGCCTCACAGCCCTCGGGTTTTTATTTGTGTTCTACTTTCAGATGTTAGGCGAATTACAAATCAGCGCCATAGATATCAAATGTGAAGTACTTCGCTGCGATCTTATCATAGGTGCCATTTGCTCTAATCTCTTCAATCGCGGCATTGAATTGTTTCGCCAGTTTTGAATCCTGCTTTCTTAGTGCTAAAGCCGTACCTTCGCCAATGTAGGCTTTGTCTGTTACCGCTTTACCCTTGAATTCAAAACCCTCACCTTCTTTCTTATCTAAGAAAGCCAATGAAAGTTGATCAGAGTTACCAAACGTTAAATCTAGACGCCCATTCTGCATATCCAGATAGACTTCATCTTGGCCGGTATAACGCTTAATGTTTGCCACATCGCCAAACTTGTCGGTTACGTAACGATCGTGAATCGTACCTTGCTGAACACCTATGGTTTTGCCTGTTAAGCCTGCCTCATCTACGCTGAACTCCACGCTTTTAGCTGCAACAAATACGGCTGGAGTTTGGTAGTACTTATCAGTAAACAAAATCTTGCGCTTACGCTCTTCAGTAATACGCATCGAAGCCATAATCACATCTGACTTTCTTGCCAATAAGCTTGGAATTAGCGAATCCCAATTTTGTGAAACCCAAGTACAGTCTAATTTAGCTTGCTCACACAAAGCGTCAGCTATCTCAATATCAAACCCGACAGGCACACCGTCACTGTTTTTATAGTTGAATGGCGGATACGTAAAGTCTGACGCCAAACGGATTTCTTTCGCCTGTACCGTTGTACCAAGTAAAGCGGCCGCACAAGCGAGTCCTAGTATTATCTTTTTCATCATTGCCATCCTAGATATGATCTTTATCGAGTTGAGATTGAGTTTCTTTATGCTGAGATTGTTTGCCTTGTTGATTCTTTTCTAATTCGGTTTGGTAGCGTGTTAGTGACGTTATCACTTCTAGCATGCTCTCTTGGCTACCAATACTGATTCGAACACAGTTACGCAAAGCTGGTTCATGGTTTTGGTTTCTTGTCACGATGCCATCCTTCGCCAATACGCTAAACACATGGTGCCCCGGTTTTTGACGTAGCAAAACGAAGTTAGTCGATGAAGGGTAAACCTGTTCTATAAATTCAAACCGCGTTAGCTCACAAGCAAACCGATTACGCAATTCAACCAACTTTAACGTCGCGCTTTCCATCAACGCAATTCGTTCATCAGACAATGCGTCTAGCACGATTTGAGATGAGCAATCTGGCATTGGATACGGTGGAATTAATTTAGCTACATACTGCATCACATTTTGACTCGCTAAGATAAAGCCACAACGTACGGCTGCGAGTCCAAACGCCTTAGACAAGGTGCGAATCACAACCAAATGCGGATAACGCTCAATAAGGCTCACCGCTGACGTTTGTGGTTCAAATTCGATATACGCTTCATCGACCACCACTAGCGACTTGCCAATCGTGCCTTCCAGTACCTGAATCAAATCCAATTTAGGGATCACATTGCCCGTAGGGTTGTTTGGTGAGCAAAGAAACACGATATTAGCCAATTCCGCTTTATTCACTATATCAGCGACGTTAAGGCTGAAGTCTTCCTGCAATGGGGAGTCCAAGGTATTTATCGCCAATGCATCGGCGCAAAATTCATACATAGCATACGTTGGAGAACAGATAAGTATGTTGTCGCTCGCCGGCTTACAGAATGTTCTAATCAGCAAATCAATCGCTTCATCTGCACCACGGACAGCAACCGTCGCGGCATCAGTGCCACAGTAATCTTGGTAAGCCTTAGCAATATCTTGTGGTAAGAAGTCTGGGTATCGGTTGTGACTTGCTTCTCCTTGAAACAGCGAGCTTTCCAATTCATTAGCGTTTAACCAAACACGCCCATCACCACCAATTCTTCTTGCCGATTGATAAGGTATTAATTTTTTTACAGCCTGAGGCACTAAGCTATCAATAAAAGATGTCAAGAAGCTATCCCTTTCACAAAATCACAATGTCTTCATCATTGCCTTCATATTCAATAAATGTGACCTATACACATATTGAATCACAAATGATGACTAAGTATTTACATTCAAACAGAACACTATTGATAAATGAATCGAAATAATCACATAATAGCCATGACAAAAACTCATAGGTAAAGATATGAATCGCACACTTCCTTCAACCAAAACCTTGCTCGCATTTTTGTCTACGGCAAGGCATCTCAACTTTACGCGCGCGGCACATGAGCTCAATGTTACGCAAGGTGCAGTGAGTCGTCAGGTATTGTCGTTTGAAGAAAGTCTCGGGTGCGATCTTTTCTACCGACATGCTCGCGGTTTGTCATTAACACCTAAGGGAGAAGAACTGGTTCCGCTGATTCAAGATACCATCCAACAACTGCAATCGGCGTTAAATCAAATTGCCAGCTCTCCATCGAAGATCAAGCTCAACGCACCAAGTTGTATCACCTCTTGGCTACTGCCTAAGTTGATGTCTTTTCAGCAAGCCTATCCTGAAATTGATGTCGAACTCACGTCGACCATCAAGCACGTCTTCGAACCAAGCTTTGACCCGTTTGACGCCGTAATTACCTATGGTAAGAAGCCAAACCAGCAATCGATTATCAGCCAGTTATTGTTTAACGAGCAGCTAGCGCCCGTTTGCCAAGCGCAAAGCATTACGCAAAGCCATCTTGTAAGTAGCGCTTCTACTATCATCAAGCCACACAAGCTCGCTCAATACACTTGGTTGCACGCCAACAATGAGCAGAGTGATTGGCGGCTTTGGTTGGAACACATAGGCAGCCACGACCTTTCAAGCAAGAACAACCAACAATTCGCGACGCTCGATCAAGCGATGAACGCCGCCATTCAAGGGTTTGGTATTGCCATAGGCGACATAACGCTGGCCAAGCAAGATATTGATTTGGGTAGATTGGTGAAAGTGAGTGAAGGCAGTGTCTTCTCTGGAAATGGTTACTTCTTACTGCAACCCAAGAATCGACAAAATACATCCTTATCTACGCTGGTTGATTGGCTCGTCGATTAGCGGCAATCATCTTGGGTAAGCCCCCACTGTAGCTTTAATAGATCGTCATAATGAGAATTTTACCGTTCTCAAAATGAAACTATTTTCCGGTAGCTACGTATTGGTGTTTAGAGTTTAGAACGAACGTTTCTTTAACTAGTTGAAAAGAAAATTAATTCAACTTTTTACGTCAGAAATTCTACCCCAATGGATTAAATGGCATTCGAATTGCTTTGTCATAGATAACCCAACCAATATACAGCAGGTTGCACCAATAACATTGCAGCTTGTCACGGAGGATAGGCTATGACCTTACAAAGACATACATATTACGGCTTAATTCACCATGGAATTAAAACCCTATTAATGGACAGAATTGGCCACTTCACAGAGCGTGAATATCACGAATACCTTGACCTAACGACCGGCAAATCGACATGTTTTGCCATGAGTGAACAAGAGCTCGAGAATACCTTAGACAGTTTAAAGAGCGAAGGTTACCTTGAAGATATCAAGAAGCTAATACCTCGCTACCAAACCACATCAATGCAATAACGTTCTTAATCTCGATTGGGCGCTTCAATCCTTTATTGGGGTTAAACTCGCCAAAACGGTTAGATGTAATTAATTGGCATCCAATTGTCTCGAGCTATTTAGCATCGAGACAGTTTTGGTTAGACTGTCTGCAACTCAACTAACTGGATAGTCAGTGCCACATGAAGCAAATTCTTGATTTCATTCCTCTCATTATTTTCTTTGCGCTTTACAAGATGTACGACATCTACACGGCTACAGGTGCATTGATTGTTGCTTCCGCAGTACAAATCATTTTGACGTACACCATCTACAAGAAAGTAGAAAAAATGCAGATCATCACCTTTCTAATGGTTGCCGTATTTGGTGGCATGACCATCTTTTTGCATGATGACAACTTCATAAAATGGAAAGTGACCATCGTTTATGCGCTATTTGCTATCGGCCTTACAGTCAGTCACCTAATGGGCAAATCAGCGATTAAAGGCATGTTGGGTAAAGAGATCTCTCTTCCTGAAGCAGTATGGGGCAAGATCAACTGGGCTTGGACTCTGTTCTTCACATTGTGTGCGATCCTCAATGTTTACGTTGCTTTCAACCTGCCATTGGATGTGTGGGTCAACTTCAAAGTGTTTGGCTTACTGATCGCTACTTTTGCATTTACCTTACTAACGGGCGTTTATATCTATAAACATTTACCAAAAGACCAACATTTGCCAAAAGATAAGCATCAGCAAAGAGACCAAGAAACACAAAACGATACGCAACAAGAGCTCTCAGGTAAAAATACCGAGGAGAAATAACCCTTAGGGATGAGTCCCCATCCCCTTTTTGATACAATTATTATCAATATGCGATTTAACAGTGGCCAATGATACTCGTGATCATTGGCCACTGATTGTTTGTGTTCGGTGAATACGTTAAAAATACGACCACCGCGAACCCCGCAAACACATCTATTTAAATTTAAAACAATCAATACCATTAAGAGTACAACAATGACTATTCAATCAACTTTGAACCCGATTGGTTCTTTACTTCTTCGCACTTTGGCGATGCCTTCTGATACCAATGCAGCAGGCCAGATTTTCGGTGGTTGGATAATGTCTCAGCTCGACCTTGCTGGCGGGATACTGGCGAAAGAGATCTCTAACGGCAAGATAGTCACCGTGTCAGTATCAAGCATCGAATTCAAACAGCCAGTGTCGGTTGGCGATGTGGTCTGTGTTTATGGCGACTGCACCAAGATTGGCCGTAGCTCGATGAATATCGACCTAGAAGTCTGGGTGAAGCCTGTACTTGATCACGGTATTGGCGATCGTTACAAGGTATGTGGCGCGACATTCAACTACGTTGCCGTGGACGAAAGCGGTAAACCTCGCTCAATCAACAAATAACGTTTTTCATTAAGCCATTAACGCAAATGGTCTTTAGTTTCAGCAAATGAAATTACTAAAGACCATACAACTCTCTCGTACCAATTCACCTCGCACCAATTCACAATTTCTTATCATTAACTCTTCCAATACCGATTAGTTCGCGTAAATTAGCCAGATAACTAATTTAATCGCTCTCATTCAGTGAAGTAACATAAGGATATCTCAACATGTGGTACGTGATTTTTTCTCAAGACGTCGAAAACTCATTAGAAAAACGCCTAAGTGTTCGCCCACAACATCTAGAACGCCTACAAACACTTCACGATGAAGGCCGACTGTTAACAGCAGGTCCAATGCCAGCAATTGACTCCGATAACCCTGGCGAAGCAGGCTTCACTGGTTCTACTGTTATTGCTGAATTCAACTCTTTGGAAGACGCACAAGCATGGGCTGATGCAGACCCGTACATCGCTGCTGGTGTCTACCAGAATGTAATTGTTAAACCATTCAAGAAAGTATTTTAACGTGAAAAAATGGATTATTGGGTCACTGGCTATTGCCCTACTCGCAGGCTGTAGCTCATCAAGTGAACAAGACAAACAAAGACAGTTAGAGATGATGGCTCACCATCGTGCGGGCGTTTTATCTGCCGGCCTACCTATTGAGTATGGTCCACTCTCTATCATGCGTGTGCTAGCAAAAAATACTGTCGTCGAAATCATGATGATCTACAACCAAGATGCAAAAGGTGCTAAGCCTTTAAACCAAGTTGTAGATATGAGTGTGAATAGCTACTGCACCAACTCTGAAGTAAGAGCTAACCTCGACATGGGCTTAGCTTACAACATCAAAATTCGCAATACTCGCGGACAACTGATGGTTGAAAAGCTGATCAGCAAAGAGACTTGCCAGAGCAGCAGCTAGATTCGATATTCGAACAAGCATAAAACCAGAAGGCCTCGCAAATGCGAGGCCTTTTTTGTGGTTCATCGTAGATTAGAGGGTCAATCAAATCTTAGACTAAATTATGCCTCAGCGGATCCCCACTCTTTACGCAGTGTCTTCGTCGCCGAAACTAAGTTAGTCAGTGCCGCTTCTGTCTCTGCCCAGTTACGAGTCTTTAATCCGCAATCAGGGTTTGCCCACAAACGTTCTGCAGGTATTTTTTCTGCCGCTTTCTTAAGTAAATCTACAATCCACTCTTCTGAAGGGATGTTTGGCGAGTGAATATCATAAACGCCAGGTCCAATCGCATTCGGATAGTTAAACTCTTCAAACGCTTTCAGCAATTCCATGTTCGAGCGAGAAGTCTCAATGGTAATCACATCGGCATCTAGCGCGGCCACTGAATCAATGATCTCGTTGAACTCGCTATAACACATATGGGTATGAATCTGAGTTTCTGGTTTAGCACTCGCCGCTGAGATCTTAAAGGCATCCACTGCCCATTCTAAGTACTCTGCATGGTCGCGTTTTTTCAAAGGCAAACCTTCGCGAATAGCAGGCTCATCGATTTGGATAATGTTAATACCTGCGTCTTGTAAATCAGACACTTCATCACGTAGAGCAAACGCCAGTTGGTTAGTGATCTCTTTGCGTGAGATGTCTTCACGTGGGAATGTCCAACATAAGATAGTCACTGGCCCTGTGAGCATGCCTTTCATCTGCTTTGAAGTTAGAGATTGAGCATAAGTCGACCACTCGACCGTCATTGGTTTTTCACGCTCAATATCCGCAACCACAATCGCCGGTTTCACGCAACGAGAGCCATAACTTTGTACCCAACCAAACTTAGTGGTTTGGAAGCCGGCTAGGTTTTCTGCAAAGTACTCCACCATGTCATTGCGTTCCGCCTCACCATGCACAAGCACATCCAAATCTAAGGCTTCTTGGCGCTTAACAGCATCAGCAATATGACCTTTCAATGCGGTTGTGTATTCCGCTTCATTCAGTTTGCCAGTTCGGTAAGCACTACGCTGAAGACGAATCTCTCCTGTCTGTGGGAACGAACCAATGGTTGTCGTTGGTAACAGCGGTAACCCGAGAACTTCAGACTGATGCGCTGCGCGCTCTGCGTATGGAGCACTGCGTTCTGCCAGTGCTTTGGTAATGGTATTGATACGAGCCTGAACTTGTGGCTTGTTCACATGAGTCGCGTTCTTACGGGCAACAATTGGTTGGCTGTAAGTCTCACACGCCAAAATGGCATTTTGATCGCCGTCTAACGCCGCACCCAACAAGCTCACCTCGGTGACTTTCTGTTTTGCGAAGGCAAACCAACTCTTCACTTCTTCGCTAAGCGTTTCTTCTAACTCCAAATCAACAGGACTATGCAGCAATGAACATGAACTTGCGATCCAAAGCTTATCTCCTAGTTTGTCTTTCACAGGTTGCAGTAACTCAAGCTGCGCGGCTAAGTCAGCTCGCCACACATTGCGTCCATTGATTGCACCCGCAGAAAGTACCCAATCTTCCGGTAACTTATTAACCACTTCATCGAGTTGCTGCGGTGCTGCTACTAAGTCGATATGTAAGCCGTTTATAGGCAGATCTACGATTTTATCTAATGTATCTGTGACCGAATCAAAGTAAGTGGTAAGTAGTAGTTTTACATCGCCTTGAATCACTTGGTAAGCCAGCTTGAATGAATCTACCCACTGATTATCAAGCTCCAAAGCCAGGATTGGCTCATCAATTTGGACCCACTCTACGCCAAGCTTTGAGAGCTTTGCCAAAATGGCTTGATACGCGGTAAGAAGGCGAGGAAGTAGAGATAAGCGGTCAAACCCTTCTTCCACTTCTTTGCCTAGGTATAAGTAAGAGAGTGGCCCAAGGAGTACAGGCTTAACTTTGTGTCCTGCTTTAATCGCTTCATTCACTTCATCAAACAGTTGAGGCCAACTTACTTCAAAAGAGTCATCTTTGCTGAACTCAGGAACAATGTAGTGGTAGTTAGTGTTGAACCACTTGGTCATGTCAGAAGCAGCTGAACTGTCTTTAGTGACATCATTCGACGTATGCGAACCACCGCAGCAAGTAGATTGAACTTGAGACTGACCGCGACCTACACGGAACAAGGTATCTAAATCTGGGAAGGATTTTTCATCTTCTGATCCACCAGCATGGCGCTTGGGAACGTGACCTAGAAGTAGAGTCGTAGTTAGTACATGGTCATACCATGCGAAGTCACCCGCAGTTGCAAAGCTTAGATTCGCGTCAGCTTGTACATTCCAGTTACGATTTCTTAATTCACTGCCGGTCTGCTTGAGCTCAGATTGATCGATCTCACCGCGCCAGTACTTCTCGAGAGTGAATTTGAGTTCGCGTTTTTCACCGATACGTGGGTAGCCAAGAATATGCGTTGTTGTCGTCATGTGTCTGTTCCTTATTCGATAATTTTAATTTCCGGTCAGACGGTTTAGTCCGTAGTTTTAACTTTCAACCGAGGCGTCTGGATGGCTAAACTATCTCCCTAATCTGAACGATGAACAAGGTCCAAATATTCATCTTGTTTATTAATAATTTTCATCTTTGATAATCTAACTGCTAATTTATTAAATCCATCTGGACATCCAGACGTTTACAAATGAAAGAAAACACCGTAGGGTGATTATTAAGAAATATTGAATTAGCTTAGGGAATATGAGGAATACTCATGATAGAGCTTAAACACCTTCGAACATTGACCACCTTGAGAGACAGCGGCTCGCTAACCGCGACTGCAACTTCTCTTCATCTGACTCAGTCGGCACTTTCTCACCAGTTGAAAGACCTTGAGGCTCGAATTGGCGGTCAGCTTTTTTTGCGTAAAACAAGGCCGGTTAAATTTACCTCGGAAGGCGAAATCTTGTTAAAACTGGCTGATGAGATACAGCCACAAATCGCCAAAGCTGAAAACGAACTCGCAAGCCTAAAAGAAGATGTGAATGGTCGATTGCACATGGCGATCGAGTGTCACTCATGCTTCCAATGGTTAATGCCCGCTTTGAAGGAGTACCAAGTTGCTTGGCCAAGTGTAACCCTTGATTTCTCGTCAGGGTTTGGCTTTGAACCCCTACCCGCACTAATGGCAGGCGAACTCGACTTGGTGATCACATCAGACATTCAGCCTCGCTCTGAGGTTCACTACGAACCTCTCTTTGATTTTGAGATGCGTTTGATCACTGCAATCAACTCACCTTTGGCAGAAAAACAGAGCATAGAACCGCAAGATCTTAGCGATATAACCATGCTCTCTTATCCGGTTCAAAAACAGCGTCTCGATGTAGTGAAACACTTTTTGCAACCAGCAGGCGTTGAACCAAAGAAATGGAAACAAGCAGACAACACATTGATGCTGGTGCAAATGGTATCGGCAGGCTTAGGGGTTGCTGCGTTGCCAAATTGGGCAATCAGTGAATTTTCGAGACAAGGGTTAATCGCCAGTAAACCATTGGGTAACGGGCTTTCAAGAAGGTTGTTCGCAGCGGTAAGAAACTCAGAAAAAGACAAACGTTACCTACAAGCTTTCTTTAGCACGGCAAGACAGCAAAGTAAGAGTCACCTAGATGGCATTGAGGTCGTTTAAGAGACTCGTTGTTGGGTTAGTTTATGCCTGCGTTGAACCTGATAGATATGCGCCAGAAACAAAAAAAGTCACAGATTATCTGTGACTTTTTTATTGCCAATACCGACAACAGGTAATGAGTGTTAATCCACGATAGAAGAAACTCTCATTGTGAGCTTATCTTGAGTAAGACTTGAACTGATTAGTCAGTGGGTCGTATTGATAGCCCAACATATCAAGCTTGCCCACGACACTTTCTATATCCATTTCATACATACTGATCAGCTCTTCAAAGCTATCGCATTCTAAGCGAAGTTTTTCATTCACGATTCCCAGCAAAATAATGCTATCGAAACCTTTGACGTTGCTTAAATCCATCCCGTACTCCTAACGAACACACCGACTAGATTTAAGTTTAGAACGCTTACCAACACCACGCTAAAAAACAGATCACACTTTTTCGATTCAACACCGAAAGGCTTGTGAGATCAGTAACCGCCTACATCGCCCAAACTGGCGTTAAACCAACAGCCGCCGCCAATAACATCAAAAATGAAATAGTCAGCTGAAGCTTTTCAGGGGTTTTAACGAACAATAAATGCCAACACCACACCACGATAGCTGAGATTAGCAAAGCAAAGCTAAACAGCAGAGTTGAAATCATTGGCTCTAATTGAGCTTCAGACAGAGAGTAAACATTGATGACCGTCGCCAAAACCACCAACATCCCCGTCAGCACACCAACAACGGGCAGAACACGGTGAAAAGCCTGTAAGCGTGTTCTTGCAATCGTCAGCAGTAAATGACCAAACGCTGCCCCCAATAAAACCACGAGTAATAAAGTGCTAATAATACCGACTGTGGTTGCTTGCTCCGTCGCTTGTATAGCAACGTATGACAGTGCTAAACCACAAGCTAAATACATCACCCAAATAGGGCCAGAATCTCGAGTCTTCTTGGTTTGAACTTGAGAATAGAAATAAAAGATCGCGAACACGACAAGAAATGCTTCAATTCTTAATGAGGCAACGGCAAGCCAAAGCACGCCAATTGCAGGCAACATCTTGTGAATGCGGCCACGTTGTCCCGGGCAAATATCCCCTTTCACTAAGATGAGGGTTAAGATCAGTTGGGCTCCTAATAGCATCGGAGCAAATTGTACTAATAACGTTTCGACCATTGTGGATCTACTTCTTCAAACTTATTTTCGCGAATAATATCAAAAACTGGTGCGAACACTAATCAAAATCATAAATTAGAGACGAGATTCAAGGCTTCAACTATGCTGATGTATGGCTCTTCTGTCGCCATTTACCGTAAAAATACGAAAGACATCAAAACTAACAGGGGCATGTTCTACTGGCTAGTCTAGGCTCATGCCGCTATAATTCCCGCCTCAAAAATCAGAGGTTGAAATATGTACAGCGATATCACTCCTATTCACGAACACAAAAAATACTGGGCCGAGTGCTACGGAACTGCACCTTTTTTGCCTACCAGTAGAAAGGAGATGGATGCTCTTGGATGGGATAGCTGTGACATTATTATTGTAACTGGTGACGCTTATGTCGATCACCCGAGCTTTGGCATGGCTATCATTGGTCGCCTTCTTGAAGCTCAAGGATTCCGCGTGGGCATTATTGCGCAACCAAAGTGGGACAATAAAGACGCCTTCATGAAGCTAGGTAAACCTAACCTATTCTTCGGCATTACAGCGGGTAACATGGACTCCATGATCAACCGCTACACCTCTGATCGCAAATTACGTCACGATGATGCTTATACGCCAAACAACGAAGGTGGCAAGCGTCCTGACCGTGCAACTCTAGTTTATTCCCAACGTTGTCGCGAAGCCTACAAAGGCACGCCAATCGTTCTTGGTGGTATCGAAGCAAGTTTGCGCCGTGTTGCTCACTACGACTACTGGTCAGATAAAGTTCGTCGCTCTGTATTGTTTGACGCAAAAGCAGATATTCTTCTTTTTGGTAACGCTGAGCGTGCACTGGTTGAAGTGGCACACCGCATTGCCGATGGCGAAGACATGTCTACGCTGACCAATATCCGCGGTACTGCTATCAATCTTCCTGCTGCCCCAGAAGGCTTCAAGATCATTGACTCTTCTCGTATCGAAAAGCCGAACAAAGCGTACGTTCCGGTTAACCCTTACGAAGTTGAAACCCAGTGTGATACTAAGAAAGACGAAAAAGAAGAAATAAAAGCGCAACCTATTACTATTCGTCCTTCTCGTCACGACGCAAAAACAACCGCGGTTCGTATCCCAGGTTACGAAAAGCTAAACAATGACCGTATTCTTTACGCTCACGCTAGCCGTATTCTGCACCTTGAGACAAACCCGTACTCAGGTCGTGCTCTGATTCAACGTCACGGTGATCGCGAACTTTGGGTTAACCAAGCGCCGATTCCATTGACCACAGAAGAGATGGACTACGTGTTTGGCCTTGCTTATAAGCGTGTTCCTCACCCAATGTATGGCAAAGCGAAAATCCCTGCATACGACATGATCAAAACCTCGGTTAACATCATGCGTGGTTGTTTTGGTGGCTGTTCTTTCTGTTCAATCACAGAGCACGAAGGTCGCATCATCCAGAACCGTTCGAAAGAATCTATCTTGGATGAAATCGAAGACATTAAAGATAAAGTGCCGGGCTTCACCGGTACTATTTCTGATTTGGGCGGCCCAACGGCGAACATGTACCGTTTAGGTTGTTCAGATCCTAAAGCAGAAATTAACTGTCGTCGTCCATCATGCGTGTTCCCGAAAATCTGTGAAAAGCTAAACACAGACCATCAACACACCATCGACCTGTACCGCTCTGCGAGAAAAGTACCGGGCGTTAAGAAGATCATGATCGCTTCTGGTGTACGTTACGACTTAGCGATTGAATCTCCAGAATACGTTCGTGAGCTTGTGACTCACCACGTTGGTGGTTACTTGAAGATTGCTCCAGAACATACTGAAAAAGGCCCACTGGATCTGATGATGAAGCCGGGTATGGGCACGTACGATCGTTTCAAAGAGATGTTCGAGAAATACAGCGCTGAAGCCGGTAAGAAACAGTACCTAATTCCTTACTTCATCTCTGCTCACCCGGGCACAGAAGATGAAGACATGCTTAACCTTGCAATGTGGCTGAAAAAGCACAACTACGAGTGTGACCAAGTACAGAACTTCTATCCATCGCCAATGTGTAATGCAACGTCGATGTACTACTCAGAGACCAACCCTCTGAAACGCGTGAAATATAAGAAGCGTGAAGATGTTCCTGTACCGAAAGGTGATCGTCAACGTCGTCTGCATAAAGCGCTGCTTCGTTACCACGATCCTGAAAACTGGAAAATCATCCGTGAAGCGCTGATCAGCATGGGTAAAAAACACCTAATTGGTGACAAAGCAAACTGTCTAGTACCAGAAGAAGATTTTGAAGCTCAGACACCGGCGCAGCGTCGTAAGTCTGGTCGTCACGGCTCACAGCGCTTTGCGACTAAGCACAGTAAGTCTCAACCAGGTCTTGGTGGCGAAAGCCCACGTAACCATTCTAAGCCTGGCGGCAATAAGCCTAAGCCAGGTGGCAATAAGCCAAAACCGGGCGGTAAGAAGCCAACGGGTAGCCAAGGTAATGGCAATCAGGGCAACGGAAAGCAGAACGGCAATGGTAACGCGCATAAACCAGCGACGGGCTTCATCAAAAAAGCCCCTGCTAGTCAGCAATCTCAAGGCAATGGCGGCGGGAATGGCAAGCCAAACCGTAACAAAGCGGGTAATGGTCAAGGTGGTAAACCTGCGAGTAACGGAAAGAATCGCCAGCGCGCAACACAGCGTTAATATAGCGACCCCATTTACTTGGTTATCATAAAAATACAAAGCGCAGCTATTTAGCTGCGCTTTTTTGTGTCTGTTACTAATGAACTACCCAAAAGTTTCACTTGGTTATGTGATTACAAGGGATTCTAACGGGTAAAGACCCAATACTGACTAAACAAATAGTTAGTGACCATGCCCACCAAGATACCAACCGCCATTGCGATAAAAACAGCTCCGATAAAGGTAGGAAGCAATTCCGTCATCAGCTTAAAGCACAGCAAATTAGGTACCGCTGATATTGATGCGGTAAACATGAACTTTTGCCACTGAATCAGCTTCTCAGACCAATGACCTCGCCCTTTATATTCAAAAGTCAGTATACGATTACCCAACCATGTCGTCGTTGCAGCAGCAATAAAGGAGCTAATTCGCGCCATCATTAAAGGCAGCCCAACAACATAATGCAGCAATGCAAAAACCAAACAATCAACAACAAACCCACCAACACCAACCACAGCAAATCGAACCATCTTGTGGTGGGACTGTAGTCTTTGGCTATGTGATTGAAGCTTGTCATTGAACATTCGTAGCCTTGAGTTAACGCTGAACATCATTTTCACTTTCAATATGATTCAACGAAAAATTTGGTGTGTTGCTCTGGTTATGGCAGCTGAACAAAGCACGCTTTATTTTCACCGTTGGCTCTAGAATACACGTTAATGCGTTCTCTTTAATCTTGGTTTCCACTTCAGATCTTTTACCAATCAGATAGAACTCATCAATGCCATCTATCTGCTCGATATCGAGAAGTCTTTTCGCTTGTCCATGACTGTAAAACTGCCCGGAGAAAGGTCGTTTACCGACGTAAAAGCTCGGCGCTTCATCCGTGATCTGCTCGAAGATAATACGGTCACTTTTCTCGTTCGCCTTTCCGAGATTCAGGTAGACCATCGCAATCATTAGCAACACAGGTAGAACCAAAGCCACGCTCGAGAACCACTTCTTATCTTTTTCCACTACGAGTATAGCAATCAACAAGCCAAGGGCCGGAATACCTGGCAGGACGTAAGCTGGGAGAATATTGCCCGCCATAGTGAAAAGAATCAGAGGTGAAATCAACCAACAGACAAGAAATGAAAACAAGCCGCGATTTTCAGTATTAATTTCTGCAATTTTCTTGCGACGAGCGAAAGTTAAAATAGGTAATACAATCGACCACGGCGCAGCGGCCTGAATCCAAAATACCCAGATCATGCCTCTGGTTTCATCATGAGCAGAACCGTATAAATCGCCCTCCCAACCACTCACAACAAAACGCTTAAAGTGTTCGCCAACAATAAAATAATCAATAAAGCCCGGAGTAGCCATTTCAGCCATAATGTACCAAGGCAAGGCAATCGCCAGCATGACACCTAAACCAGACAACAGTGGAAAGCGTTGCCACAACACTTTAAAAGCCCCAAAAATACCATGTTGTAATAGCAACCAAGGGAATACTGCGATACCCATGATCACGATCGCAACAGGACCTTTTGCAAGCAAGCCCAACGCCAAGCCTACAAATCCAACGTAACCCCAGGTTTTGTTGGTTCTCTCACTTCCTTCGCCTTTACAGTTTTCTCCACCGAGCCAACATAAGTAAAAGCCCAGCATCGCGATGGTCATGGCTAACGTTAACGCCATGTCGGTCATCACAGCACCCGCGGCGATAGAGAAAATCCCACATGTTGCCAATACAACAGCCGCCACTAAGGCACTTTGTCCCGTACGCTTCGCCAGATACGCGACCAATAGAATCGTCGCGAAACCTGCTAACCAATGCGGAGCACGCACAGCAAACTCACTCAAGCCGAACAACTCAATACCAGCAGCACTCATCCATGTGAACAACGGTGGCTTACCCCAAAAAGGAATACCGTAATCAAACTGAGGGGTTAACCAATTGCCAGTTTCTACCATCAAGCGAGCCATTTCTCCATAGCGAGCTTCAGTGGTGTCCATTAACGGATAAGTCGCCAAAGATAAAAGCCTTAAAACTAGTGCAAAAGCCAACAAATACCATAGATGCGTTCTGTTCAAACTCATGCTGATTCCTCTAATTTAAAATGTGTTTTCAATGCGGGAGTATCAACGACCGATTGGATCAGATAAAGAGGGCGATTCTTGGTTTCGATGAAAATACGACCTATGTACTCCCCCATTAAACCAATACTCAACAGTTGAATTCCGCCAAGTGCAAGTTGCACGACCATCATTGACGGATAACCCGTAATTGGCTCGCCAAACATCATGGTTTTGAATACGATGAAGACGCCATATACAAAAGCAGTAAGAGCCACTAAACCACCAACGGCCGTCGCAATACGCAGAGGGCGGATAGAGAACGAGGTAATCCCATCCATCGCCAAACCGATTAACTTGAGGTAGTTCCACTTGGTCTCGCCACAGAAGCGAGCATCACGCTTAAATTGGAGTGTCGCTTGTCGGAAACCCGGCCATGAAAAAATGCCTTTCATGTAGCGGTTACGTTCTGGAAGCTGATTGATATGGTCGACAACCTCTCGGCTTAACAGTCGAAAATCACCCACATTCTCAGGAACATCAATCTTCGCAGCCACGTTCATGACTTTGTAAAAGCTCGCTGCTGAAAACTTCTTAAACCATGTTTCACCATCACGCTGGCTGCGCTGCATATTGACGACGTCATAACCTTCGCGCCACTTGGCAATCATTTGCGGGATAAGCTCAGGTGGATCTTGTAAGTCAGCGTCTAGCAAAATCACCGCTTGTCCACGACAGTGCTCAAGGCCTGCGCTCATCGCTGATTCTTTGCCAAAATTACGGCTTAAACCGATAACAGAAATTGAGCTATTGATTGAAGTGAATGAACTCACCAACTCCAAGCTGTTATCTTTGCTGCCATCATCGACATAAACGATTTCACTGGTGATGGGTAAGCTATCCAGCACCTTGGTAAGGCGAGAGTGGAACTCTTCCAATACCTCTTGTTCATCGTAAAAAGGCACAATGATAGACAGAGAAACCGCAGGGTTGATCTGCGATGTAGATATCTTAGGGCGGCTTATATGAAGTTCAGACATAATACGTTCTTCTATTTTTTAATCTGAATCCAATCTACCCTCCCATAAGTGAAAGTTATGTTATTGACATATTTTTCACGCTCACTCAGGATAATGTTACCGTCTATTTCTGTATGAGAATCAAAATGAAACGAGTTCTATTAGTCGAAGATAACCGTGAAATCGCAGGTGTCTTGTTTGATTATTTTGAGTGTATTGGTATGGAACTCGATTATGCGGACAACGGCGAACTCGGCCTCCAACTCGCGTTGGAAAACTCATTTGATATCATAATATTGGATCTGATGTTGCCAAGAATGGACGGCCTCACGGTTTGTAATAAATTGCGAGACCAAGGCAACGCGACACCTATTTTGATGCTGACCGCGCTAGATAGCCGCGATGATATGTTGAAAGGGTTTGAGCATGGTGCCGATGACTATCTAACCAAGCCTTTTGATTTGGATATTTTAGAAGCAAGAATGAACGCACTAGTTCGTCGTTACCGCGGAAAAGTAGCCTCTTCAAAACTTCAGTTCGGTGAACTCACCATCGACCAAAAAACCCGTAAAGCTTACCGCCAAGATAAGCTTCTTGCGCTAAACCCAACCACTTACACCATACTTGAGATGCTCTGCCAAAACGCACCGGAAGTGGTGACTCGTGAAGATATCTCCTACAAATTATGGGAAGAAGATGAACCCAATAATGATGTGCTGCGCAGTCACATCTATCAATTACGAAATCAACTCGACAAGCCTTTTGACAGTCAAATGTTGATTACGGTTCCTAAAATAGGATTCCGCTTGGAGTCATCTAATTGATTTCCAACTTTCTGACAAGCACTAAAACCCTCACCGGCCGCTTAGCTGTTTTCTTTGGGCTAATGGCCGTGATTGTGTCTGCGTTCGTCTATGTCGTTTTTATTGTCGCGCTCTACATGTCTGAAGACCGGGTCGGTGAAAGACGCATCTTGATTGACCGCAATTACGCCGTCGAGCTATTTCAAGCCGGAGAAAGTGGTGAGTTAAGAATTGATGATCTGACAGTCGCCTATAACGACCCGTCATTCGTACCTCCCGAATATTATAAGCTCATTGCAAATAAAGAGAGCTTTCTCGGAGAGATCGGCGAAGAGCCAGAGTCAAGAATGGTCTATGTTGGCGAGTATTCTGACAAAGGAAAAACCCACCCAATAATCCTACTTTCCGAAATAGACCGTGTTGAATTTGCTATTTCTGAACTTGTGTACGCGACCGCCTTTGTGCTCACGTTACTTTCTATCTTAATTTTTAGTTTTGGTGCTCTGCTCTATCGACTGTCAAAACGACTGATTGAACCATTCAACTCTCTCTCTGAGCAACTTGAGTCGAATAAACTCAATCTCAACGAAGAGTTCGGTGTGAGTGATGATGCGGCAGTTGAATTTCGTCAGCTAACCGATCAACTGAATCAGTATCGTCGAGAAATCAATTCCTTGGTCAAGCGTGAACAAGCCTTTGCTCGATACTCAAGCCATGAGTTAAGAACACCACTAACCGTTGCTCGTGGTGCGAATAAATTGCTATTGAGAAGCGAAACAACCGAGTTTCAATCTCGGCAGGTTGAACGCATTGATGAAGCCATTGTTCAGATGTCTGAGATGGTCGATGCCCTGCTTGGCCTAGTTCGTTACGAAAGAAATAGTGACGATGCACCGCTGCGCTTGTTTAGCCAGCAAGAATTAGAGACCATCGTTTCCAAAAATACGTTACAAGCAAATGAGAAAGCAGTCGAAATATCCCTACTCGTTCAATCTGAGCCTATAATTCAAGCCACCAGTGCGATCATGAACATGTTGGTTGGCAACTTGTTGAGAAATGCGATTGCAGCGACCAATAGTGGCACAGTGAGCATCACTCTCTCACAAGACAACCTGGTAATTGAAGACCAAGGAGAAGGCCTTCAGGAACAGTACAATCCGAATGGTCATGGATTAGGTTTATTGATTGTCGACGACTTGTGCCAGCGCTTCCATTGGGACTTTGAGTTGGTCAATCGCAACTCTGGAGGGTGTACTGCAAGAATCGCCTTTCAGACAGATTCCTCCTTATCCACATTAAAGCAAGCAAACTCGTAATACGAAGCTCAATACCCTATGAAAACTTGATTTAGTTGGTTTACAGCGCTCGCTAGCTACTAGATACTCAGTAGTCCTTTTTGATTTAAAAATGCTGGCTCTTGAGTCAGCATTTTGTCTAAGTGCGATGAAACTAAATAATAGCCCTGTAACTCAGCATCAATACAACGATCACACCTTTTTCTTAAAGCGAGACGATAAGCTTCACTCCCACTTTTGCGGCAACAAAGCCAGAAAGTTCATGAAGCTACTGGAAGACGATCACCCAAACACCACCACTCTAATAAGCTATGGGTCCGCTCAAGCTAACTCCTTGTTCTCGCTAGCCGCACTTGCAAAAATCAAAGGCTGGACGCTTGAGTTTTACGTCGACCACCTTCCTCAATGGCTACAAGAACGCCCACTCGGCAACTACCGTGGCGCTATCGATCTTGGGGCTAAGGTTATTTCAGTCAAAGAAACAGGCTCTGAGCTTCATCCACAAGCGTATATTGGACAAATAAGGCAACCAGGTTCCGATTGTATTGTGTTACCTGAAGGTGGACGTTCTCAGCTTTCTGAATATGGCGTGAAGCAACTGGCGATGGAAATACTCAGCTGGACGCGCTTCGAAAACAAACACGATTTTGTGGTGGCACTACCCGCTGGTACAGGCAGTACGGCTCTGTATCTACATAAGCATTTAAAAGTACACAATATCCCGGTGTTAACCTGTGCGTGTGTAGGTGGTAATGACTATTTAACTCAGCAATTCGATGAACTTGGCGAATCCGAGCACCCACAGATTTTACCGCTCAAAACCAAACACCATTTTGGTAAGTTGTATCAGCAGGATTATCAAACTTGGTTAGACCTGCAAGAGCAAACTGACATTGAGTTTGACCTGCTCTATGACCCTTTGATGTGGCAATGCTTAGTACAGTGGCAACAAGACAACCCAACTAAGACCATCATCTATATTCATCAAGGCGGCATCTTAGGCAATGAATCGATGTTGCCGCGCTATCAGCGGAAGTATCCGGAGATGAGCATTAGCAAAACCAACACATCTTGGTAATTTTTTTCCTTTATTCTCCAGTTTAGCTATTCAAGTTATAAACTGAAATCTGGCGAGAATCATCGCGTTATCTATACTTTCGATTGGAACATCAATTGTCATCGAAAGGAATCACGCATGCGAACAATCACTACGCTCGGCCTGTTTTCAGTTTTACTGCCCTTCTCTGCGATTTCAGGAGAAAACATCACTTACCAAGTCGATGGTATGGATTACGAAGGTTATTGGAGTGAAGCCAGTGACCAAGCGCCTTTGGTGCTGCTAATTCACGATTGGGATGGCTTAACTGATTACGAAAAGAAACGTTCTGAGATGCTCAACGAACTCGGTTACAACGTGTTCGCCATCGACCTATTTGGTAAAGGCATTCGCCCTACCGAAGTGAAAGACAAAAAACAACACACAGGCGAGTTGTATAAAGACAGAGAAAAAATGCGGGCACTACTTAATGCGGGAGCGATGGAAGCGAAAAGGCTTGGTGGTAACTTAGATAACAACGTGATAATGGGTTACTGTTTTGGTGGCGCAGCCGTTTTAGAAGCCGCTCGTGCTGGCATCCCATCGAAAGCTTATGTCACCTTCCATGGCGGTTTATCGACACCTAAAGGACAAGACTACTCTGAGACAAAAGCTCCAGTTGTCGTGTTCCATGGTACAGCAGACGCCATGATCTCAATGCACGACTTTGGAAGCCTCGCAGCTCAACTTGAATCAAGCAAGGTTCCGCATGAAATGATCACCTACAGTGGTGCGCCACATGCCTTTACCGTATTCGGCTCAAACAACTATCAACAAGAAGCTGACCAGAAATCGTGGGATAGATTTACCCATGTACTAGAAACCACCACCAGATAACTTTCGATACCCACCCAGAAAAAACAACCCCATTCTAAAACTTAGAATGGGGTTACTTTCACCATCACTACATCATGTTGTTACAAATAACGATGGATACTTAAGTCATCAGATTTAATATCACAGGCAGAGCCACTGACTATGCTTGCTAAGATCTTTCCTGAGCCACATGCCATTGTCCAACCTAATGTTCCATGACCTGTATTGGTAAATAAATTTTTGATAGGCGTCTTGCCGATGATAGGCGTGCCATCTGGCGTCATTGGTCTTAGCCCAGTCCAGTATTCAGCCTTAGAAAAGTCCCCCGCTTGTGGGAAAAGATCTTTTATCACCATATCAATCGTGGCTTTGCGTTTTTCTGGGATTAGGTAGTCAAAACCAGCGAGTTCTGCCGTACCCGCGATACGAATACGATCATCAAATCGCGTCATCGCGACCTTGTAGGTTTCATCCATAACAGTCGAAGTCGGTGACTTATCTACATTCACGATAGGCAATGTTAGTGAATATCCTTTCACTGGGTAAACCGGTATAGACAAATCGACTTGCTTCAACAAGTCTCGAGAATAACTGCCTGAAGCGACCACGTAAGCATCCGCTTTAAACTCGCCTTGAGTCGTTGTAATAGTCTCAATGGCTTGATTCTGATGATTCAAACTTACCACTTCAGTATCAAACACGAACCTAACACCGAGTTGCTTGGCTTTCTCAGTCAAGGTTAAACAGAACTGATGGCAATCACCGGTTTCATCATGAGGTAAGTATAAGCCGCCCACCAGCTTGTCTTTGACGTCCGCTAAACCCGACTCCACTGACAGACACTGGTCAACATCAAACAGCGAGTGTTCGATCCCACTCTCTGTTAATAGCTTCATATCCTGCTGAATAGCATCGAGTTGCTTCTCGCTTCTGAATACTTGCAAGGTGCCTTTCTGCCTGCCCTCATAAGCTAAATCTTCACTGGTTCTTAGATGAGTAAGACACTCTCGACTGAAGTTTGCCACTCTTAACATGCGTGACTTATTCATGGCGTACTTGGCTTCATTACAGTTGGCCAACATCTTAGTCGCCCAAGCAACTAATTCAGGAGAAAGTGACGGCTTCACTTTTAGAGGCGCATGCTCTTGGGTAAGCCATTTCATTGCTTTCAACGGAATCCCCGGTGCCGCCCATGGTAAGAATATCCGTAAGAAATTTGCCCTGCATTCGCAAAGCTGGTTTCCTTGCCACTGCTATCTTGACGATCAATAACCGTCACTGTATGACCTTCTTTCGCAAGGTACCAAGCACTGGTTAACCCAATAACACCGCTACCAATTACAATAACTTCCATTCTCTTCTCCTAATGCCCGACAAAGCCAAAATCTGTCGAACACAGCTGTCAGTCTAAAACTCGTTTCGTTAATAATTTGTAACTTATTCCGCGCATGTTGACTTAACAATAGAGGGAGCGTTGACAAAAACTCAATTCAACTTAAAAACGAATTCGGCAATTTGGAACTGTGATATTGGCGGCATTTGGTCGCTTAGGAGGAGTTGCTAAGTAAATCGATTAAGCCTAGATATTGTAAGCGTCATGGCTTAAGAAAGTGGCGTTTTCGAGTAAGAAATCTAACAAGGTTTCGGCCTGTAGCGTGAGTGCGCGGTCTTTTAAAGATTGAACCTTAACCGTCGCCTTCGATAGCATCTCCAACTCGGTCGCAACCACTTCAATCTGCCCTGACTTTATTTCATCGATCACCGTGAGCTTAGGCATAAAGGTGACACCCAACCCTGCTGAAACAAAGTTCGTCAGTGCAGTGACTGAGTTCGTCTGAAGCTTAGGTTCTAACGTGAAATGTGACATTTGCTCGGCATGCTTGACCAATCGACCCATCCCTGTTGAGTTGTCGATCAACGCCAAAGACACATCCTTAATATCTTGCAGTGTCACAGGTGCTTCTTTCATCGTAAGGAAGTGCCCCTTCGGAGCAATCAATTCGAGCGGATGGCTACGTTCAACATGTGAGTGTAGTTTAGGGTGCGGTGCAGAAGCATAGGTTATTGCGAAGTCTATCTGTTGATCTTCCAACATCTTAACTGCGTCCAATGCCCCTGCAATCTCAATTGATAAGTTGATATCAGGGTATCGAGCCATGAAGGTTTGCATCGGCTTTGACACCAAGTTGGTAATAAACCCTTCACCGATGGCAATACTGACATTACCTCCTTTGAGGTTTTTGAGCTTGGTTAGTCGAGCAAGCGCTGCAGCCTCTCCACGAACAATGGAACGGTAGTAATGCAACAGTTCATTACCCGCCTCAGTCAACAGTGATTGGCGGTTGTTGCGCTCCCATACTTTCATTTCCGCTTGCGCTTCGAGCTGTGTCAGCATTCTGCTCATTGCAGCAGGGTCAACATTCATCATCTTGGATGCCTTACGCAATGAGCCATACTTAGACAACGCGTTTAAATACTCAAGAGCGCGGATATTAAAGTGATGCATTCAACTTCCTTGTGATTCGACTGACACTAGATCAAGCGTCTCACAAATTGACTGCGAACATGTATCCCATTTTATCAAGAACGTATTTACACTTACTAACTTGTGCACCGAGTCACTTCAAGGCAGCTAAAGGCTCATGCTCGTTTATTCGCTCTACTCTTGATAGACAGATGGAAAGAGCTTAAAGAACCTGTTTGAAACCGCTTAACGAAGCATTTTCGATGACATGGCACCTGTGAGGTTCGGCTTTCACTTGAGTAATACCAATCACAGTAAATAAGTGATCAAACATAGCGTAGGAAAAAAGCTTGAGAACAAGGCAGAATTTTTCGATAAGTAGTTATTCTACAATCAAAAATTCTAACGAAGTTATCGAGGTTTTTAACAAGCTAGGGTGACCAGTTATTTACTACGATTGGTATAATACCAATCACAGTAAGCAAGTGGTCATAAATAGCGTTGGAAGGCGTGATAACTAGGCAAAGGACTTTGGGCTAGAGATAGAGATAGAGATAGAGATAGAGATAGAGATAGAGATAAAATATAGGTGCTCTAAAACGAGAAAACCCCAGCATTTCTGCTAGGGTTTTGAATAGTGGTGGAAGGATGGGGATTTGAACCCCAGATACGCTATAAACGTATACTCGCTTTCCAGGCGAGCGCCTTAAGCCACTCAGCCATCCTTCCACAAATTGTGTGTTGAGCTTGTCACTCAACGAGGCGCTACTTTATTGATTCTGCTTGCTTTGGTCAAGAGGCATTATCAAAAAAAGTGCCTTTTTCAGTTTGTTCGATTACAAATTAACTCATTAGATCAAAAACAAACCAAATTTCATTCTATCGTTGTACTTACGCTTGTTGCTTTTCTTAAGCTTGTTGATAGTAGCCCGGAACTCTAAACCATTTACGGCACATATCTAAGAAATAACCGTACAGCACGCCCATACCACATGAGATAACAGCGTTACTGGTGACAGCCGTAACAATCTGGTCGCTCGAAGCACCTACTGCCAATAAAATACCGGCATACACAGGTGACTGGAATAACACGTACGCCACCAAGTCAGACAAATTTTTCATCAATGAGCTTTGTGAAAGCTTTGCGCCGTTACGCAAGAACCAATCACGAAAGACTCCATAAGGCCAAGCGATAGCTATGTTTACCGGAATAGATAACGTTCGAGAAGCAAGAGACTGCTCAAACGTCATACCAGAAATAAACACTTCAACAATCATTCCAGAAATAAAACAGAAAACGACCATAGCGAATGTATCCGCAGCTGCGTTTCGAATACAGAATGGACCACGAGACTTCATTGACGATAAACCTAAAATATATCACTACTTAATTAGTGATTTAACAACACATGAACAAGGTTAGATTACACCTAGCCAGATAATGTCACTATTAAATCACAATATAAGCAGTCATACATTCCAAATTAAAAATAAAGTTGTAAATTAACAACCAAAAACCACTTTAAAAGCAGTCACTTCCACCAACAAAACCCACAAGGGTCAAATAACGAGCGATTTGTTATTATATTTCCGTAATTAAACAACAATTATGCCATAGGAAGATTTACCGTAATGGTATTGATGATTTCTTGTTCAGGAGTGAAACCGAGAGAAACCTGCTCTAAAGCTTTATCGACGTGATCTGTGAGCTTTGCATTATTCATAGGTTCAGCATGAACACGCAAGCTCTCTAATGCAGACTTAATCAGCGCTAAGTTATTATCTTCGAGCGCAACGTACAGCGTGACGAGTAGCTCTTCGGTGTTATCTTTGTTTCGTAGATCTGGTTTAGGTAGTGACTCGCTGTTACTTTGCGAATCGTTTTTTTCTACATCTAGGCTATCAAGATCATGAACTTTAACTTCATGGTATTGGTAAAGCTTGTTTGAATAGCGGAATAACGCATCATCCAACTCACGCTCATCAATCGGCTTGGCAATAATATAATCCACACCCGCACCAAGCATACGTTCGCGAGTCTCTTTAAAGACATCAGCCGTACAACCAAACACCAGTACCGATGATATCTCGCCTATCAAAGCTCGAATTGCAGTGGTTGATTCAACGCCGTCCATCACTGGCATATGGTTATCCATTAATACCAGATCAAAGCGCTCAGCCACCACGGCTTGTATCGCAAGTTCACCATTTTCGACGCTCTTACAAGTAAAGCCTTTACTGTTCATGAAGGTTTCAATGATGACGGTATTGGTTCGGTTATCTTCGACAATCAGTACCTTCAAGCCAGAGTAATCTAACTTCTTATGTGGCAAGCTCTCTATTTCGCCAGGCTGGCAAGGCTTAATCTTCAAGCGAACATCGAAGCTGGTGCCTATCCCTTCTTCACTGGTGACACTAATACTGCCCTCCATCAATTGGGCAATTTTCTTCACAATCGCTAACCCGAGACCAGTACCGCCAAAGCGTCTCGTAGTCGAAGACTCAGCTTGTTCAAACGGTTTAAAAATACGTTTTTGTGCTTCTTTAGATATACCAATACCAGTGTCGCGAACTCGAATACTAAGGTAGGTGTCACTTCCTTCTACGACTTCTTTAAGATACACCTCGACAAAGCCTCGAGAGGTAAACTTGACTGCGTTATTCAAGAGGTTAAATAAAATTTGGCGAAGGCGTGCTTTGTCTGAGAAGTACCAACGGCCAGAAGGCACTTCGGAGTACACTTTGAATTGAAGCCCTTTCTCGGAAGACAATGTGTAATAGACACTGTTGATACTTCCTATGATTGAATCAAGCGGGAATCGTGTTTCATCCAGGTCTAACCGACCCTGCTCTATCTTTGAAAAATCCAAAATTTCATTGAGTAACGTCATCATATGATCACCCGAATCATACAGGCTCTTAAGATGCTTCTCTTGCTCTGTGCTCAAAGGGGTTTTCAGTAAGATCTGAGCCGTTCCTAATACACCATTCATCGGGGTACGAATTTCGTGTGACAAGGTCGCAAGAAAGGCCGTTTTGGCATTGGTTGATGCTTGAGCTTTAACCTTCTCAGCTTCGAGATAGATGGTTTTTTCGTTGAAGGTTTTGATCAAATGTCCGATTTCATCATCACTAGAGTAGTCAACATCGATGATCTCGCCCGCTTTAGAACTATCAACTTGGGCGGCAATCGTTATGATTGGGCTTATCAAATAGCGGTTCAGTAAGTAATAACCGGCCATGACACACAACAACAACAGCGGCACAATACCGCCTTCAACGCTCATTACCTGACGAAACACTTCGTCTGCTACTCGTGATTTTGAGTTGACGACATCCACTTGCCATCCAAACTCTCCAAATTGGTTACTACTAATATAAATCCCATCAACGAGATTGAAGTTATGAGAAACCAACACTTGGTTGAGTTTGTCTCTTAGAGTAATACCAAGGTTGTATTCTTCCGCATGGTTCTTGATAAAGCCGAGCAACTCTTCGAGTGAGAGATCCACCGTCGCGACACCTGCAAAAGTTCCATCGTAATAGTAAGGTGAAGATGCTGTGATCATTTGAACATGTGTATATGGGTCAATATACACATTGCTCCATGCAATGGTTCCCTGCACTTTGTTTACTACAGATGTATACCAATATTCGTTTTGATAAGGCGCATTTTTGGGGTTGTTATAAGAAAAGAGCTGGTCAATATCACCATCGTCGGCTTTGTTGAAAAAATAACTGTTAAGGATTTTATCTGAATCCAATGCATGCGGTTCTGGCCAAATACCTGCGCTGACGATCGTGTCATCGCTCGCCGCCAACATTGACTTAATAAATAACGGTATAACATCAGTATCACTGCGCTGCGCCTGAGCGAAACCAACCAAACTATCAACAAAACCTTGAGAGCTGCCGAGGGGTGCTGTAATCAATTCCGATAACAGTTGTGTACGTAAGTCGAGGTTTTGTTGCAACTTAGCGCGTACAGGAGATTCTACGACGTAATACGTCACACTACCGACAATAGCAATGAACATTGCGAGGTATACACCAAGCGCTACCATACTTTTTTTCTTGAGAGACGAGCGTATTTGCATAATTATCTTGTTATTTTCTTTTCTGTTTAACCTAGTGTTTATCACTAATGACATCAAGCGTTTTTAGATGAAGCTTGATTGGCGCAAGTTCATTGGTACTATAAGCACAAATATGTTCCCTTTTACGGTACCTCACTTTGACTTTACAAGATATTCTTGCGCTTCCAGAGTTGGAAGGAAAGCTAATCACAGAACACAAAACCATGGGCTTTGTCACTGCAATGGCAGCCGCTCCAAATGTGTTAACCCCTCATGAATGGCTGCCATTCCTTTGGGGTGGTGAAGAAGTCGCACCTTTTACCGATGGTGAACAGCTGGAAAGCTACATTGAAGTTATCATCGCGCTTTGGAACAAAACCCGCCCAGAACTGATCGAAGGTACTTGGGGTTGGCCCGAAGCTTGTCAATTAGACGATGCAGAAGTTGTAAACACAGCCGCTCGCGATTTTTGTGAAGGCTTACTTCAAGGCTGGCAGATTGCCCGTGATGATTGGGAAACACTGATGCCCGAAGACAGTGAAGACAACGCACTGGTCGGCGGCGTGTTGCTTTCACTCAGCATGCTTTACGATCCAGAAACTTCCATTGCTACGCTTGCAGAACAAGGCATCGAAGGCCTTGAGCAATTTGAAGAGATCTTTAATGCTGTGCCAGTGATGCTTTGCGGGTTAACGCAACGCGGTATCGCATTAGCCGAAGCACAATAATTTTCCATTCTCTCTAAAGCGAGAGATATAAAAGAAATAAGCTGCGCTATATTCGAACGATAGTAAGAAGGCCTCACAATGAGGCCTTCTTTCGTTTCAGGTGACACTAAATAGCCGTCTAAAAGCCTTTCCAATCGAAATGATCAATTCGCTCATCGGCAATGTAAAACAACTTAGTACCGCTGCTGACAACTTGGTCTAACTCCGGATTAAGCTCTATACCACTCCCCGTATCAATCGCGATCAGCGTTGCTTTATACTTCTCTTTGAATACAGAGAAAATAGGCGCGACGGTTACAGGTTCGGCATCTTTAGGGTAATACGTCGAATACTGTGTCATACCTCTAGTTGAGCTTAAAAGCTCTTGATGAAGCGCACTTGAACCGGGATCAACCGCAGCTTTAGCCAGCATTTCGGCACCCACTGCCGGAATACATTCAGAGTTTGGGCAATGTTGATGCAGTAAATCGCTCAACGCCTCATCTTTAAAGTAAACCAGAAGATGAGCCTTAGGGTTTCGGTTCGCACAATAAAGCGCTGCAGACAGCGTGATGTCGTCTTCGGGGTTATCAATAAGAATACAGCTGGCTGACTCAATGCCCGTTTTCTCCATCTCTTTACCATCGGTGTAGCTGTTGACCTTAACGAAATTGATCTCACCGGGTAACGGATTTTCGATATCTGAACGCGTACATAATACGATTGGTCGCTTGCCCGTTTCTTCATGTTGCAGCATACGGATGAGATGAATGGTTCTTTGTTCATTCCACCCCAACATCAAAATGTGGTTTTCCACTCTAACTCTCCTTTTACCTAACAAGCCCGCTCGCCAATATTCAACACCTTCTGTTGCCACCTTACCCAGTAAAGCAGCGAAAAGGCTGAGCCCTCCAGGGATAACAAACAAAATAACAATCCATCGCCCCGCTTCCGTTGTCGGTGACAAATCGCCATAACCAACTGTAGAAGCCGTCACGACTAAATAGTATGCAAATGTAGTAAACGAGTTGGTTAAGTCCGTTTCACCCGCTAAATACAATGTCGACCACGATAAAAACACGTAGCCGAGGAAAGTAAACAGTAGGTTTTTGCCATTCAAAACAAAGATATTCGCTTTGACCCAACGTTTGAGTTGTAACCAGATTATCATTAGAGCCTCTAATCCATTTCTCTTAATTACATGCTAGAAAAAATAAATGATATCAACAAGATGTATCTTAAGAAAAAGGCACATGAACCCAAAATAATGCCAATAGTCCACATTTAGGTACAAAAAGACTTAGAAATATCTACAAACAATTTCTGGAGTTAATCAAAACTGAGCAAAAAGTCATATGAGTTACTTCCCCAAAGGCACAATCAATGGAGTATGACTTACGGGATCATCAATAATAACGCTATCTAAGCCAAATACTTGCTTAACGAGTTTGGCGTCAATTAAAGACTTAGGTTCCCCTTGTGCGACAATTTCTCCACCAGCAAATGCAATCAGATGATCCGCATAACGACAGGCTTGATTCAAATCATGCAGCACGGCGACGATAGTGTGTTTTTTCTCTCTATTGAGGCTGCGGAACAACTCCAACAAATCGATCTGGTGTGCGACGTCCAAATAAGTTGTCGGCTCATCAAGTAATACTATCGGTGTCTTTTGTGCTAATACCATTGCAATCCAAACTCGTTGTTTCTGACCTCCTGATAGTTCATCAACCTGCCTCTCGGCCAAATCGGTGACACCAGTATCTTCCAGCGCTTGGAAGACCGCCTCTTGATCATCTAAGCTCCACTGCTTAAATAGTTTTTGATGCGGATAACGGCCTCTTGCTACCAAATCAACGACTCGAATCCCTTCTGGAGCTTGTGAACTTTGGGGAAGTAACCCCAACTCTCTCGCCAACTCTTTAGCTGGTACTTTTTGGATATTCAGACCATCTAGACAAATTTGGCCTTTAGAAGGTTTCAATAAACGGCATAAGCTTCTCAATAAGGTCGACTTTCCGCACCCGTTGGGTCCGACAATGACCGTAAATTTACCTTCAGGAATATGAAGTTCGAGATTTTCACAAATAACGCGATTCTCGTATGCAAGTTTAAGGTTACTTCCATTTAGTCGAGAGGTGATTTTAGATTTAACCGGTGTCGATAGGCTCATAAGTTTCTGATTTAATTTATGTTAAACAATATCCCCAAGTAACTTTTAGCTATTTGCTTATTTAGCTAATTACTTAACTAATTAGCTCTAGCTATTCAGTTGCTTGGGAAAGCGTAGCATCAAGAATAGACTTGTTACTGCTTAAGGTTACGCTTGGTTTCTTCGGGGCTAAAACAGGCAGCGTTACACAATTTCAAGTTCAGTTGGGTACACCATAACCCATTGGACCAACTTGTCATTTTTGAGTACTGATCTAACTCGGTAAAACGAGTCTTGCTCTAACACTCATATACTTGACAAATAATCGGTAAACTTAAGAAGTATCGCTCTCATTAATCATATGAGTACCTATGCTTAAAACTGGCGAGATCGAGTCAATAGCCAAATTAAATATATGCCACCAACAATACCCGTCATCCTGCCTATGGGCACGGTTGCTTGAAAAGGCAACCATTGAATTAAAACGTCCGCAGTTAAGACCAACAACGCGCCCATAAGGGCTGAGGAGAATAAGGATAATGCTCGCGACTTTCTCAATCGACCAACTAATTGAGGAGCAGCAAGGGCAATAAAGGCAATAGGCCCAGCAGCTCCTGTCGCGAATGCGGCTAAAACCACAGCAAAGAAAATCATAGAAAGACGGACTCGCTCAACTCGGATACCCAGCTGAGTTGCGATGTCATCCCCCATCTCTATCATGGCAAGCGCACGCTTTAGCATCATCATAAAAGGGAGGAGGAGAAATACCCCAATAAGTACAGGATATACATGTGTCCATGTCCTAGCATGCAGTGATCCTGCAAGCCATAGATTAGCCAAAATGGCATTGTCCAAATTACCCTTAACTAACATCAGGCTGTTCAGCGCACTCAAAATGGACCCGATCCCAATACCAGTGAGTATTAAGCGATACCCTCCAACCACTCCTGCTTTTACTGCAAGTAAGTAAACGATAACGGCCGTGATTACTCCACCGACTATCGCCGCGATTGCAACTTCTATTGCCCCTTGCTCAAACAAAACTATTTGAGCAATTGCACCGGTAGCAGCCCCCGTTGTAAAGCCAATGACATCAGGAGAACCAAGAGCATTTCTTGATACCGATTGAAATACCGCACCAGAAATGCCTAACGCAGCCCCAACAAAAACCGCAGTAAGAACCTTAGGTAGTCTTATGTTAAGAATTATTCGATCTTTTACGCCCCCCTCTCCAACCCCAAGAATGATATCGGCCACTTGAGGCAACGAGATATTAAACTTACCCAATGTCATGGAATAAGTTGCAATAGCGCAAACTGATATCAACAAAATCAAAGCGACAAGTATATGAGACGGTTGATAACAGAAAGAAAACTGACCGAAGCGTACGACACTTCCCGAGCCAGAATTTTGAAGAGTGTAAGGCTCAATCATCATAGGGGAGATATCTTCCAACGTTTCACTAAGAATACAAAGAATGGCCCACCGATTAGAGCAATCATAATACCTACACTGATCTCATTGGGATACCCGACGATCCGGCCTAGCACATCGGCGACAACCGCCAGAATGGATGCAATCAGTAAAGAGAAAGGCATCAACCATTTATGATCCGGCCCCGACGCCATCCTTGCAATATGAGGGGCAGTAAGACCAACAAAGCTGATAGGACCAGCCGCCGCAGTAGAGGTCCCCGCTAAAACCACAATAGCAATAGAAGCAAAACACCATATTTTGATCGGGTCAACACCTAAGGCGTGACCAATATCGTCCCCTAACGAGACAGTATCTAAGGCTTTACTTAATGAAAATGCGATTACTAATCCAATGGCTATTAACATGGCAGCCGGGATCAAGACATCGTAACCTCGCCCTTGAAATGACCCCACAGCCCAATGTCTATATTGTTCAAACACCATTTCATTGCTGTTTATTGTGACCATATGAGTCAGTGCAAGCAACACAACCGACAAAGCAGTTCCCGCCAATACAACTCTTACAGGGTTAACCCCTTTATTTACCCCAGCAAGTGCAAAAACACCCGCTCCGGAAACAGCCGCCCCAAGTAAACCAAACCACATCACATAGGCCATATCATGGATGCCCAGAAAGGCTATCGCTGAGACTATGGCAACTGTCGCCCCCGCATTGACACCGAGTATCCCAGGATCTGCTAATGGGTTACGAGTTAAGCTTTGCATGATAACGCCTGCAACACCAAGCGCACCGCCAACAACTAAAGCTAACAAGGTGCGTGGAATTCGAAGGTGGACAACCAATAGATGATCGCTGTTGGTTGGATCAAAAGAAAGAATCGCATCTAAAGTCACTACCGGCGATATGTAATGCGTGCCGATGAAAATGCTAAAACACGAGGCAAAAAATAACAAAACGACTCCCGCCATCAGCCATAGTCGTCGTTGTCCATTTCTTATCTGTTCAAATGCTTCTGCAGGACCAGTAATACTTGTCATCACGGACACCCTTTACCCATTTCCCATCGGCATTAGCCATTAACCTGCATTTGTATCTCGTTCAAAAAGCTGAACAATGTCGTTAACGATTTCAGTAGCACTATACATATCGATACGAAATGAATTTTCACCTAAACCAAAGACTTGTTTATTCCGGACGGACGGAAGGTTGATCAGGATTGGGTCGTGCATAAATCGATTAGCGCTATCATCACTCGCTTCTAGCAAAAATGTTGTATCAGCTTTAAGTTGAGTCAGCAGTTCAAAGTGGACTCGCATAAAATCTGATAAAGGCACGGTGTTGTCATGCCATTGACGATTTTGCACTTCCATTTTGAAACCGAGGTCAATGAGCAAGTCGGCATGAACGCCGTCCTCTAATGCGATAGCATTGGTTGCTCCAGGTCCAAAATACGCCACAATATTGGTTTCGCCTTCTGGTATCTGTAGCTTGTTTTTACTCTGGTTAACGAACAACTCAAACTGGCTAATTTTTTGTTGGGCTTGTTCTTCTAACCCTGTCGCCTGTCCAAGCCTCAAAGCCAAGTCTTGCCATGATTGTGCGGTGTAATCCAAAATAATGGTTGGTGCTATTTGCTTAAATTCAGCTATTTGATCTCTCGCCGAATCACCACCGCGCCATGCTACAACAATCAAATCAGGTTCATAGATATAGGCAGATTCTAAATCAACGCTGCCGGCAGGCCATGCCTTTTCCACGCTTCTCTGTTCAGCAATATCTGCCCATTGACTAAAAAACTTTCCTTCATAAGTGAGTGCTGTTGCGGCTAAAGGAGCATCAATAGCCAGTAGCGTCCCGCTAATCGTCACCGAGGTAGAAAGGATTCGAGTCGGTTTAGATGGGATCACTGTCTGTGAGCCATCCGCATTGACGAAAGTCTTGGGATAAGTATTTTGATATGTCATTTCGGTTTCTGCGAAAACAGAAGCCGAAGCTGAAATCAAAAAAACAACAACGAACTTAAACACAATATTGATTTTAAAAATTACATTGATTCTCATTTACTACTTGCACTTCATTTAGTCTGAGTTTAATTATTAAGATGGACTTGCTGTGGTGATTACTAAATCAGAAAAATCATGGCTGAAACATCTATCGAATAACTTCAATAAAGCTGATTAGTACTCTTCATCCATAACTTCATGACGTTCATCATGGTACGCTTCTTCATCCTTACCTCGTTTCCAGTAAGGAATCGCATACATATCTTTTTTAGACAGCTTGTACTCTTGTTTAAGCGCTTTACGACACGCAATCACGCTTTCATTTTCACCCGCAATGAAAGCCGAAAGCGAGTGAGATCCATTCGGTGCAATTAAGCCGGAAATAGCTTCGCTCAATAGAGATTGATCGCTATTTTCGTCTCTAATTAGCCACTTCAGAACCAGACCTTGCGGATGCTGAATATCATGCTTATCTGCGGCATCCTCTATCTCGATAAATACATAGCCTTGAGTGTCAGAGGGAAGGCTCTCCAAAATCGCACTAATGGCTGGTACTGCTGTTAAGTCTCCCGCAATAATATGCCAATCTGCGGGTTCAAGTAATGGGTCAGGCCCAGCAGGACCTACAAGGCCAATTTGGAAACCTTGTTCTGCTTTAATTGCCCACCCGCCGCCGGGAGAATCGGTTCCGTGGATCACGAAATCGATATCAAGCTCATTCACATCAGCTCGATACTTTCTTACGGTATAGGCTCGGGGCACGGGTTTATGCTCAGGCCAAATCACAGTTTCACCTTCTCGGTAAGGTAACTGCAATATCCCACTAGCTCTATTGGGGAAAAACACTTTTATGTGTGTACCATTTTGATCTTCAGGGAACCCTTTTAAAGAGTCGCCCGTAACAGTTACTCGCAGTAGATGCTTTGAGATCTTCTCCTTACGAACAAAGTCCAACAACATCGGATGTAAACGCACTGGTTGATCGCTCATCAATTTTCCTCTTAAAGAGATCTACAGTATTGAGAGGAAAGCATGACTTTGGTGGGAGCCTCTCCTAATGTTCAGAGTTTTACTCATAGGGTCTTCGCCACTTTCCATGCTAATGATTTCAAAATAAACGCCTTGTTTTGAGCAAGGCGTTTTCTTATATCTAACCGATTAGAAGTACAATTCTACTGAACCACCAATTTGGCGAGGTGCTTGCTTCGTAATATCGTCTCCACCAAAATTGAATGTTTCTTTTTCAGAATCAAACAAGTTTGTAGCGAATAAAGACATACGTCCGTTAGTAAACACATAGGCAACTTGTGCATTTGCAACCCAGTAAGCATCAATACTCTGGTTAGCTGAGTTTTCAACGTCACTGAAGTAATCTCCAGTGTAATTCGCATTACCACTCAATTCGAAATTCTCAGCAAACATGTATAAAGCACCGAAGCTTGCCGTCAAAGAAGGGGCTCGAGCGAGTTCTTTTGAGCTATTAGCATGATCTTTGTAGCTTGTTTTCAACAAACCAAGTGAAGCCAATAGTTCTAGATTTGATGTCGTTAACCAACGGCTTCCTAGTTCTGCACCGTAGGTATATGCTTCATCAACATTATCAACTTTCACATCACCTTTTGATGAAGTCTCCAGAACTTGGAAATTATCGTAGTCGTTGTAGAAGACGTTAGTTGTTAACTCAAGTTCATTATCTAGCAGACTATGGCGAGTGAAGAATTCATAGTTCCAAACGTATTCGTCTTCGTACGTATATGAAGAAAATGCCCACGTTTTGTTATTGAAGCCAACGCCGCCACCTCCAGAGTTAAAGCCCTTAGCTGCTCGGATACCCACGGTTTGGTCTGATTCAGGCTTATAGGCAACTTCAAGCTTGGGAAGGAATACATTTGATGTTTCATCATAATCTAAGCCAAAACGACCCGGGGCAACATAGCGTTTTTTGCTTTCGCGTTCGAATCGCCCTGCCGCTACAACTTCGATGCTCGGCATCACCAAGTACGTCACTTCAGCGAATGCCGACATAGCACGGTTTTTGCCTTCCATTGGTATAGATGACCCAGTCTGTTCAAATACATCGTCATCTTCAGATTTGAAGTAGCGTAAACCAAACAAACCAGAGAGATCTTCGCTAAGGGAATCAAATCGAACCAAAGGCTCTATTTGGAACTCATTACCTTTGGATTTGAAATCCTGCTTTCTGCCTGCAGGGTCAGTGATTCGGTCGTAAGTGCGCTCGGTGTAGATCAAATTATTTTCAAACACTAACGTATCTGAGATGTCATAAGATACATCCCAAATGCCGCTTGTTGACTGAGTTTCGTAAACAGCTCTATTGATCTTTGTTTGTTGAGATTCAGATTGAGGTCCCACAGTATCCATATGGGCAATCGTTAACGTGGTTTTGAACCCAGGAAGGCCTGCTGGCTCTAGCAAAAATTTACCACGAGCTGTCGTCATTTCAATGCGATTAGGGTCACCGACTGGTTCATAAGCAGTAAGGTCTGCGTAACTACTGCGTTTTTGTTGATCAACACTCAATCTGAAGGCCAGTTGATCTTCTAGTATTGGCGCCGAGATAACCGCTGCGGTTTGAGAATAGTCTTGCTGACCAATAGCAGCCTTTACTTTGCTCTCAAAATCGTAAGTCGGATCATTAGATTTTAAAACGATAGCACCCGCAGATGCATTTCGGCCTTGAACGTAGCTTTGCGGTCCAAGATAAATTTCCGCTTGCTGCATATCCCATAAAGAACGAGGGCCAAACGCAACTTCAGAATAGCTGAGTGAACGTCCATCAATTGAAAGGTTCAACCTTGGCACGGAGCCACCAAAAGCAGCCAACCCGCCAATAGAAGGTCCAGAACCATCAACACCACGAATCGATGGTAGGTTATTACCCTGCCCTGAATCCACAATGTTTGGTGTTAACTGCAGCAGATCGTCGACCTCAGATGCGCCTGGAGTACTCGCGATACGATCTTCATCATACACATGCACGCTTGAGCCTGTATCATAAATCGAACGTTCTATTTTTTCGCCATACACGGTAACTTCAAAAGTAGTTTTGTCTTCGTTAGTGGTAGTTTCATTATTATTGTTTGTCGCTGCAAAAGCTTGACCACTTACACTAAGTCCCATGATGATTGCAGATAAGGTGCGAAGTTTGAATCTGCTATTTCCTAGCTCATTCACTGTCGCGGGGCGTAATGCTGTCATTTAAAATTCTCCTTGATTAAGCATTAACTTTAGGTGGGCTCATGTAACGGCATTTATAATGAAAACTAGGGAAGACATTCAAAAGGTGTTGAAAACGCAACAACTCAAAATGAGTATAAGCTGTGCTTCCTTAGCTCCTTATTGACCACTGCTTTAATACATGAGCCAAAATTCCGACTGAAAACCGTCACATTGAACAAGCCCTAAGTCACTCAACGAATAAATTGAAAAATGATTTCCCTTTCAATGACCTGACGAATTTTCAACCGTACCTTATCGGTTGCATATTTAAATGTAAAGCATTCTCATTTAATATTGATAATAATTATCACTGTCATTAATTAACTTGAATTGAGAATTCTGATTTTTGATGGTTCGAGCACCTAACGAGACGCCCTATTCATGAAGAAGGGAAGAAAAATTAAAAATAAGACAGTATTAAGCTTATGTAGAGTTAATCTGAGACAGAGTTAAGAGCTTTAGAGAGGTACTTGAGCAAATGATTAGCAGGCTGAGTACGTAATCCTACTCATCTCTTGAATAGTTAAGCGGTAGCCTGCAATTCCGCTATCACTGACACCAATAATCGAATATTGCTCTCCTGCTAAAGCGCTCGTGCGGACTGACCATCTCGCTGATACTGGCTCGTGAACACTCTGTCTCAAACTTACCATGTCCATAAAAATCAGGACTTATTAACTGATAGCTATTACTAATAGTGGTATTTGCTACGATTGGTACATATCTAATGCAAACAGCAGCTACTAGTCAGACTAGATAGAGGCTAATATTCAGATACAAAAAAACCAGCACTGCGGCTGGTTTTTTAATGATGACAAATGCACCACATTATAAAGACTGCATAGTTATAAATATTGGATTATTTATAACCTCACGTCATTAGATTAAGCGTTGCCTTTCACTTGCACGTTAAGCTGCTCAGCAAAATCTAGCATGCGGTTCAATGGGATAAGGGACTTCACGCGCAGTTCGTCAGAAACGAAGATCTCGTGTTGCTCGCCACCATTCTCAAGCGCATTTTCAATCGCTTCAAGGCCGTTCATTGCCATCCAAGGACAGTGCGCGCAGCTTCGACAAGTTGCACCGGCACCTGCTGTCGGCGCTTCAATCAGTTCTTTTTCAGGAACCAGTTGCTGCATTTTGAAGAAGATACCTTTGTCAGTCGCGACAATCATCTGTGGATGAGGCAGCTCTTTTGCTTTCTTGATCAGTTGACTTGTTGAACCAACAGCGTCAGCCAGTTCAACCACGCTTGCTGGTGATTCTGGGTGAACCAAAATAGCCGCTTCTGGGTATACTGATTTCATTTTCTTCAAAGCATCAGCTGAGAACTCGTCATGAACAATACACTCACCTTGCCAAAGCAGCATGTCAGCGCCAGTTTGATTTGCGATGTAAGAACCTAGGTGACGGTCTGGACCCCAAATAATGGGTTTGCCTTCAGCGTCTAGGCTTTCAACGATTTCTAGAGCGATGCTCGACGTAACTACCCAGTCTGCACGAGCCTTAACAGCCGCAGAGGTATTCGCGTATACAACCACTGTATGGTCAGGGTGAGCATCACAAAATTCTGTAAACTTGTCTGCAGGACAGCCAAGATCAAGAGAACATTCAGCTTCTAGTGTTGGCATTAGAATGCGTTTTTCAGGTGTAAGAATCTTTGCTGACTCCCCCATAAAACGAACGCCAGCGATGATCAAAGTGCTTGCCGAATGGCGGTTACCAAACTTAGCCATTTCTAATGAATCGCCAACAAAACCACCAGTTGCTTCAGCCAGGGCCTGAATTTCAGGATCTGTGTAGTAGTGTGCAATTAGAACTGCATCTTTTTCTTGAAGTAGTGTTTTGATGTTTGCGATGTGGGCCTGCTTCTGAGCGTCGCTCAGTGGAACTGGCTTAGGCGGAAACGGGTAAACTGTATCGATTTTATCTAGTATATGACTCATTGCTCTTGCTCTACGCAACTTCTTCCGAGAATTAGAGTATTCTACACAGGACAGCGATTGGGATCAAAAAGGATTGGTTTCAAGCGATGACTAACTAATGCTTAAAACGCATAAACAAAGCGATGCGTTGGCATTACAAAGAAGAGAAGTAGACACAAAACGAAAGTGATCAGATATAAAAAAGAGGTACCTGAGCACCCCTATTTTGTTTACAAGTGGGTTTTAGCCACTTTAGCCGAAGCACTGTTTGGATACTCGGTTACAACTTGCTGGTAATATTTCTTAGCTTGCGTCGCGTTGTTGTTACGCGTAGCTATGTCACCAAGCTTAACCAGAGCATCAGAGCGCTTGTTGGAGTCTTTGTATGACACAACAGCGGCAAAGCTCTTCACAGCTTCCTTATCTTGCTTTTTAGCGAAATAAAGCTGACCTAACCAATAATGGGTGTTAGGCGTGAAGGTCGAGTCTGGGAAGTCTTTTTGAAACTTTTGGAATGCTGCAATCGCACCCGTGTAGTCTCGTTGCTTTAGAATCATATCTACAGCATTTTGATAAGCGGTTTGCTCATCAACATCAGTACTGAACGTACCAGAAGCATCCTTAGAGCCTTCGCTCGCTGCTACTGCTACCGTTGCTGTTCCTGCTGCTTTCACCTCGCCTCTCACACGATCCAGTTCAATGAACAATTCACGTTGGCGCTCGAGCATTTGTTTCATATCGTAGCTGTTTCGCTCCAACTCACCACGAAGTTCACTGATCTCCAGTGACATATCGTCGATTTGCTGCTGCATTTGAAGCTGAACGAGATTACGATTTTGAAGCAAGCGCTCTAAACGCTCAATATCTGATTCGTTAGATGCTGATCGAGAGGAAGATGATGAATTTGTTGCGGTGCTATTGAGATCGGATACTGGAGCTGGTGCAGCGAACGTAGTGTTCGCTGCACTTGCCAGTAACGAAAGCAAAATGACTCGCTTTGTGTTACTGAACATGAGGCAATTCCTCAATTATATAGCCTACTGAAATTAGTAAACTAGTACTGCACGACGGTTTTTAGCGTACACGTCTTCAGATTGACCTAGAAGAAGTGGCTTCTCTTCACCGTAGCTTACGATAGAGATTTGGTCTGCTTGAACACCTAGAGCTTGTAGGTATTTCGCTACAGCTTGTGCACGACGCTCACCAAGTGCGATGTTGTACTCAGGAGTACCGCGCTCATCAGCATGACCTTCAACAGTAACGTTCATATCAACGTTCTTAACTAGGTATGCTGCGTGAGCTGCAAGCATTTCTTCGTAGTCGCCAGCGATAGTAGAGTTATCGAATGCGAAGTAGATTGTTTGAGTTTCGCGTAGCGCTTGCTCTTTAAGCTCTTGCTCAGACAGTTGACCGTTAGCGTCAATTGGCGTTACAACAGTTGTATCTACGTTGCCTTCTGAACCTGAAGTTGTTTGGTTGCTTTCTGTGCCAGATGTTGCAGAAGTTGCTTCATCAGTTGAGCTACATGCCGTTACTGCCATCACTGGTAGTGCAATCATCAAGCCTTTAAGAACTTTGTTAAGTTGCATCTTTTTTTCCTTACGTTATCAAACTTAGTTTCTACAGCGACTAAGTGCTATAGATAGTTAAATGCCACAATAGTTAACACTATCAATAGCTAAAAGAATGTATCAAATCAACTAGAGAAACGGTGACCACGAAGGCGCTCTTACGCGTCCGTTCGTTGCCGGTAATCTAGCCTTAAAACGACCGTCGATAGAAACCATCGATAGTACGTTTGTTTTATTGTAAATAGAGCTATAGATAACCATACCTCCATTCGGTGCAATACTTGGAGATTCATCTAACAATGTTTTTGTTAGCACCTGAACCGCACCGGTTTCCAAATCTTGTTTAGCCAAGTTAAAACCCGAATTGCTACGATTAACCATAATCAGGAATCGTCCGTCAGGGGTGATCTGGCCACCTAAGTTTTGGCTACCTTGCCAAGTAATACGAGATGTCGAATTATTTGACAAATTTACATTATAAATCTGTGGTTTACCACCACGATCAGATGTGAAAATTAGAGACTTGCCATCTGGGTGCCAGAATGGTTCAGTATTGTTAGAACGACCGCGGGTAATTTGAGTCAGCTTACGGCTAGCAAGGTCGAGTGTGTACACCTGAAGACTGCCTGTTTTCGACAATACCAACGCCAATGTTTTACCATCTGGCGAGAATCTTGGCGCACCATTATGACGAGGGTATGACGTCACTTTCTCGCGCTCACCCGTGTAAATATTCATTATGAATATTTCAGCTTGGCCATTTTGGAAACTCACATACGCAAGCTTCTTACCGTCTGGCGACCATGCTGGTGACATAAGAGGTTGCTTAGAACGAAGCACCAAACGCTCGTTAAAGCCGTCGTAGTCAGCAACACGAAGCTGGTACGGGTATTTGTCTTTGTCGTTCACAACTACGTAAGAAATACGCGTTAGAAACGCCCCTTTCTCACCCGTTAGCTCTTCATACACTAAATCAGAGATTCGGTGTGCGTACTCTCTCAAGCGTTTACCTGGCACTGTCGCTTTCTTGTTGAACAGCACATGATCTTTAGAAAGTACTAATTGGCCTTCATCGCTTAGTGCACGGCTTTGCCCTTTAGTCAGTTGACCACGAACAATGTCGATCAGTTGGTAGTTCACCACATACTGCCCTTCGGCATTTTTAGTGATGCTACCTGTTAGCAGTGAATCAACACCTAGGTTAGTCCAAGCATCAAAATTCACCTCGGTTTCGCTGTAAGGCGTTTGAGGCATTTTACTTGTCGCAACTGGGCTAAATTTACCACTGCGTTGCAAGTCAGAAGCGATAACTGCTGACACATCGTGCGGCAATGGTCCTGCGCCTTCCCAACGGAAAGGAACAATAGCGATAGGTCGTGCAGAGTTAATACCATCTGTAATAACCAGCTCCAGTGCCGCATGGGCAAACTGGCTGCTTGTAGCTATTAAGAAAACAAAACTCAGTAATAGTTTCTTTAACACAAGTTCGTCCTTTTACTCTGGTGATACAGTTAAGTTAATGTCTTTCAGTGATTTTATAATGTCTGGGTCCTTAGGTAACGGGTAAGATTGCACTTGTGCTACCGCACGCTTCGTTGCCGCACATAAGCGACTGTCACCATCTAAGATACTCAATCTACCTAATATCGCATTAGATCCCGTTGGAATAAGCTTTAGGTTCACTCGACATGAACGACCTCTGTAGCTGTCTTCTAACAACAAGTTTTGTTGAATGAGTTGGGTATAGATAGCACCATAACGCTGCGCTTCATCACTAATAAATTGTTGTCTAGCTGAAGAGTTTTGAGTCGCTTCAGTTTCAAGCCCAGCAAAAATATCATTCAATGCCGCTTCTTGCTGTTTACGCTCTTTCTCCGCTCTTGCTGCAGCTTCTTTCGCTTTACGAGCTTTTTCTGCTGCGGCTGCCGCTTCTTTCTCTTTCGCTATACGTTGTTTCTCAGCACGCTCAGCGGCTTCTTTTTCTTTACGGGCTTTTTCAGCGGCCTCTTTCGCGGCTTTTTCTTTCGCCACGCGTTCTTGTTCAGCTTTAGCAATGGCCGCTTCTTTTGCCTTGCGTTCTTTCTCTGCTTTCACAACCGCGGCTTCTTTCAACTTACGATCAGCTTCTGCTTTAGCGGCTTTCTTTTTCTCTTGTTTTAAGCGAGCCTCTTCAACTTTACGTTGCTTTTCATTTTCAACTCGACGCTTTTCCGCGTCGCGAGCCGCTTTGGCTTCTTTAGCTTGCTTTTCTTTCAGCTTTCGAATGTTCTCTTCTTCAGCTTTACGATTTTTTTCAAGTCGTTCGCTTTCACGTCTTAGTTTATCTAAACGCTCTTGCTCTTTTTTGCTCGCCGCTTCTCTTTGTTGACGAATCTGTTGAGCTTGTTGGCGAACCAACTGAGGATCAATCACCACTGCTTGAACCATCTGCCCAGTAGGCTTTGGTTCCGACATCGTGAAATCCGCCCCCCAAATAAGCGCAACGAATAAGATGACGTGCAGCCCAAGAGAGATAAGAAGCGGTGATCTAAAATTATTGGATTTCTTATTATTCGCTTTCATGAATGCTACGGAGCTATTCCCTTATATCCGTTAATAGGCCAACCTTTGGCACACCTGCACGGCTTAATTCATCAAGTAATAAAACCACTTCAGCGTAAGGCGTTGCGGCATCACCACCAACAGCCACTGGAGAGTTTGGCTTAAGAGACAGCTCAGCTTTCACTCGGACGATAATGTCTTCCATCGATAAACCACGCTGTACTTCTTCGTTGTTCACACTCAAACCAAGCTCACCGTCTTTGTTCACTTCAACGATAATAAAGCTCGCATTGTCGTCACCCAATAGATCTTGTGCAGACTGAGCCGTTGAAGCCTTAGGCAATTCAACATCTACGCCTTGAGTAACGAATGGCGAAGTCACCATAAAAATGATCAGCAAAACAAGCATAACGTCGATGTAAGGTACAACGTTAATCTCTGCTGTCATTTTGCGTTTTTTAGGTTGGTATCCGGCCATCTATTATTCCCTGCCAGCCATCGCTTGACGGTGAAGAATACTGTGAAACTCTTCAGAGAAAGTCGCGTAGTTGTGCTCTAGCTTGCCTACTCGGCTGCTGAAGCGGTTGTACGCCATTACTGCTGGAATCGCAGCGAATAGACCCATTGCTGTTGCGATCAGTGCTTCTGCAATACCAGGGGCAACCATTGCGAGCGTCGCCTGCTTCACTTCACCTAACGCGATGAATGAGTGCATGATGCCCCAAACCGTACCAAATAGGCCGATGTATGGGCTGATAGAGCCAACAGTCGCCAAGAAAGGTAAGTTAGTTTCTAGTTCATCGACTTCACGAGCAACGGCAACGCGCATCGCACGGCCAGTGCCTTCCATAATGAAGTCAGGTGATGTTGCATTCGATTTACGAAGGCGAGCGAACTCAGTAAAGCCGGCGTAGAAAATCTCTTCAGTACCAGAGAGTTCGTCTTTGCGCTTATTACTCTCCTGATACAATTTAGCGAGATCAACACCAGACCAGAACTTATCTTCAAACACGTCAGTTTGTTTAGTAGCTTGAGATAATACTTTGCTTCGTTTGATGATCATCGCCCAAGAAACAACAGACATGCCCATGAGAATTAGCATGACCATCTTAACTAGTAAGCTAGCTTCTAAAATTAGGCCTAAGATTGAGATTTCAGCAGTCACTATTCGTTAGCTCCGTGAGAATAAATGTTGGCATTGCTTTGGGTTTCATTTTTTGATTGTCGATACATGCTACCTTAACCATTGCTTTACACAATGCTTTGCCATCAGGATTTACGATCTCTTGACAGAAGACTAAGGTAGCTCGCTTCAACTCGTAAATATTTGTAATGACTTGTAAAGAATCATCAAGGCGCGCACCTTGAATAAAATCGATGTCCATATGTCGGACTACAAAACCGATATTTTGTTCTAACAAGACTTGCTGAGAGACGCCAATTGAGCGCAACATCTCAGTTCGAGCGCGTTCGAAAAACTTAAGATAGTTTGAATGGTATACAACACCACCTGCATCGGTGTCTTCGTAATACACTGTCACTGGCCACGTAAATGGCTTAGATAATCCCTGCAATTTGATACCACAATTCAAAACGATAAAGATCTCACTATAACCTAACTCCTTATCATTAATAGTATATCGCTGTGAATTTTTTGATTTAAGAGACGAAAAAAAAGGCCATCTGTATAAGATGACCTCTTTTTGGCTAAAAACCCAACAAGTATAAAGGTTCACGTCGTTATGAACCTAAATCCTTTGCCTTTTATAAAAGGCGCAGCACCGTTAGGTAGAGCAAAATTGTGAGTGAAACGTATGGGCTGAACAGTAGTTGCCACATCCAAGCTCTCGGCTTAAATCCGATACCGTAAACCATGCTTGAACATGCTGCCCAAATGAACATTGGCCCGATGATCGCGTTAAAGCCACCGATACTTGTCGCATACGCTTCAGGTTCCCACATCACTAAACCTACATGCATGAACCCCAATACTAGAGATAAAGCTCTTAACAGAGTCTTATCCATTGGTTGATGCAGTTTAGCGATTTGCTCTGCGAGATTACTCACTGTCTTTATCCATCATTTCTGAATGCTCTAACCATAGAGCATTGATGATGCCGAATGCACATGCTAGAAGTACACCCAAAATCCATGCGAAATACCACATAAAATTTCTCCTAAGTTATTTAACTTCTAGCTTAGTAAGCTGAAACGTCGTTATCTTCGATGTGTTTCTTATCTAGACGACCGAACATTTTGTAGTATGTCCACGTTGTGTAGCCAAGAATCACAGGAACCATTACCGCCGCAACTCCAGTCATAAGACCAAGCGTTAGCTCACTTGCTGTTGAATCCCACATAGTCAAACTATGGTTAGGGTTCAGGCTTGATGGCATTACGAATGGGAACATTGCAAAACCAGCCGTTAGAATAACACCAGCGTTAGATAGGCTTGAGAACAAGAATGCGAAACCACCACGCTCAAAGCGAGATGCAATCACAGCAAGTAGTGGCATTACTACACCAAGAATCGGCGCAGCCCACATTGCTGGATACGTTTCGAAGTTTGTCATCCAAGCACCAACTTGAAGTGATACTTCTTTATTTAGTGGGTTTGAATCAGCAAACGTGTCTATCGTGCTTGTAATTACATAGCCTTCGATAGATTGAACCCAGAAACCACCGATAACGAACAGAGCAATAGCAATTAGGCCAGTGATCTGAGCAACGTTACGTGCGCGGCTGTGCAGTTCTTCTGTTGTCTTCATTTGAAGCCATGTTGCACCTTGCATCACGAACAACATCAGAGCCAACACGCCACATAGTAATGCAAACGGGTTTAGCAGAGCGAAGAACGTACCATGATACTTAGACATCATCAGGTAGTTCAGTTCGAATGGAACACCTTGCAGTAAGTTACCAAATGCTACACCAAAGATGATTGGCGGAACTGTGCCACTAAAGCAAAGTGCGTAGTCCCATGCCTTACGCCATTTTGGCTCTTCAATCTTTGAACGGTAATCAAGAGCAAGTGGACGTAGCCAAAGTGCTGCTAGCGTCACGTACATTGCAAAGTAGAAACCAGAAAACGACGTTGCGTAAACCAATGGCCATGCAGCGAACAATGCACCACCCGCCGTAATTAGCCATACTTGGTTGCCATCCCAGTGAGGGGCAATCGTGTTTAGCATAATACGACGTTCAGTGTCGCTCTTACCGATAACCGGTGAAAGAGCAGCAACACCCATGTCAAAGCCGTCAGTTACGGCGAAACCAACCAGTAGAACACCGATCAATACCCACCAAATAAGTCGTAAGCTTTCGTAATCAAACATAATATTCCCTCACTTATACTTCGACTGAACGGCTAACTTTGTCTTCAACAGAGTTATCGTTTTGTTCAAAGTGGTAACGGCCTGTCTTTAAGCTACTTGGACCTTTACGTGCGAATTTCAGCATTAGGTAAACTTCAGCAATCAAGAACACTGTGTACAGTGCAAGAATTGCAAATAGAGAAGTCCAAAGCTGTTCAATAGTCAGTGCTGATGCAGCAACGTTAACCGGCAGGATTTCACCTACCGCCCATGGTTGACGACCAAATTCAGCAACAAACCAACCTGCTTCAATCGCAATCCAAGGTAGTGGGATTGAGAATAGCGCCGCTTTAAGTACCCATGGTTTCTGTTCGATCTTCTGACGACACGTTTGAACAAACGCCGCACCGAATACAAACAGCATGATGAAGCCACAAGCAACCATCAGACGGAACGACCAGAATAGAGGCCAAACTGTTGGGATAGAATCATCCGCAGCCATTTGGATTTGGTCTTCTGTTGCATCAACAACGTCGTCTGTATAGCGCTTAAGAAGCAGTCCGTAACCTAGATCACCTTTTACTTCATCAAATGCTGCTTTGTTCTCTTCTGAACGATCACCACCACGTAGCTTTTCAAGCAACTCATACGCATACATACCGGTACGAATACGATCAACGTGATCGTCGCGCAAGTCACGTAGTCCTGTTACTTCTGTATCAAAAGAACGTGTTGCAATAATACCCATAACGTAAGGGATCTTAATTGCGTAGTCTGTGTGCATGGTTTCTTGGTTTGGAACACCAAATACAGTGAACGCGGCCGGTGCTTCTTCAGTGTGCCATTCAGCTTCAATAGCTGCTAGCTTCACTTTTTGAACTTCACCAAGCTCGTAACCAGATTCATCACCTAGCACGATTACTGACAAGATTGCCGCCATACCGAAAGATGCTGCAATCGCAAAAGAGCGACGAGCAAAGGCAAGGTCACGACCTTTAAGAATGTAGTATGAGCTGATACCAAGGATGAACATTGCACCCGTTGTGTAACCAGACGCTACTGTGTGTACGAATTTAACCTGTGCTACTGGGTTTAGTACAACTTCAGCGAAGCTCACCATTTCCATACGCATAGTTTCAAAGTTAAATTCTGCACCCACTGGGTTTTGCATCCAGCCGTTAGCTACCAAGATCCAAAGCGCAGAGAAGTTAGAACCAAGTGCTACTAACCACGTTACCGCTAAGTGTTGACGCTTTGACAATCTGTCCCAACCGAAGAAGAAAAGACCAACAAAAGTAGACTCTAGGAAGAATGCAACAAGCGCTTCGATAGCCAGCGGAGCACCAAAGATGTCGCCAACATAGTGAGAATAGTATGACCAGTTAGTACCGAACTGGAACTCCATGGTTAAGCCTGTCGCTACACCAAGAGCAAAGTTAATACCAAACAATTTACCCCAGAACTTAGTCATGTCCTTGTAAATTTGCTTGCCAGTCATTACATAAACTGACTCCATAATGGCAAGTAGAAATGCCATACCTAAAGTCAGTGGAACAAATAGGAAGTGATACATCGCTGTAAATGCAAATTGCAATCGCGACAGATCAACAACATCAATCATGGTAACTCCTTTGTGTCGGCTGAATGACACTTGTGTGATTATTCACCGCAAAAATCCGTGTTAAAACAATTCGTGAGATTGTTATTACAAATTGAAATTTGTAGTAAAAACGTACCGTTATAGTTAGATTATTGTTAAGCATGAGCTAATATAGCTGGCGCTAATATTACTGGTAAAATCAGTATGTTTCAAAAGGTTTATAGGAGAACCTTGCGTTGATTTGTATCAATTTTATTCAAGCAAATTAGAGTTATTTTTGAACAGTTATGATTAAAATCACACCAATTATGTCTCTATTAATAGCAGCATATGATATCTGTGACAAAAGCTCAGCACCGCATCAACATATGAATTACAACTACCCATAAAGTATTAACAAAAAACATGACAGCTTATTTCATTTTTTGTTACTCAATTCAAACGTGAAATCAAAGTTTTCATTTTTAATGGAGCTATTCAGCTTTTTTATCGACTCGCTCAAAGAGTTGTTATTCAATAGAAAGCAAAAAATCCCAGCGCTTATGCAACTGGGATCTTTAAAAATGAATAAATTAACGATTAGATGGTTTATCGATGCCGAAGTGTAAATACGCTCTGTCGGTCGCGATTCGACCTCTTGGCGTTCTTTGTAGATAACCTTGCTGAATCAAGTAAGGTTCTAACACATCTTCTATGGTATCTCTCTCTTCACCAATCGCCGCAGCCATGTTGTCGATACCAACAGGGCCACCACCAAACTTCTCCATAATCGCCAGCAAAAGCTTCCTATCCATGTAGTCGAAACCTTTAGCATCGACATCCAACATGTTTAGCGCTTTATCAGCAACCTCTGGGCAAATATGTCCATCGCCTTTCACTTCCGCATAGTCACGAACACGGCGCAGCAAACGGTTAGCAATACGTGGCGTACCACGAGCTCGACGAGCAACTTCTAACGCCCCTTGCGATTCCATAGAAAGACCAAGACAATCAGCACTTCGTTGAACGATGTTTTGTAAATCTTCAACTTTATAGTACTCAAGACGCTGAGTAATACCGAAACGGTCACGCAACGGCGATGTCAGTGAACCAGCACGAGTGGTTGCGCCAATCAAAGTGAAAGGAGGGAGGTCGATCTTGATAGAACGTGCCGCTGGGCCTTCACCAATCATGATATCTAATTGGTAATCTTCCATTGCCGGGTACAACACCTCTTCAACCACAGGACTAAGGCGGTGGATCTCATCAATGAATAGAACATCATTTTCTTCAAGGTTGGTCAGCAATGCGGCCAAGTCACCTGCTTTTTCTAATACAGGTCCTGAAGTAGTACGAATGTTCACATCCATTTCATTAGCAACAATGTTTGCCAATGTAGTTTTGCCCAAGCCTGGAGGACCAAATATCAACAGATGATCGAGCGCCTCATTACGCATTTGTGCTGCTTTGATGAAAATTTCCATCTGACCACGGACGTGATCCTGACCTTGATAGTCAGCCAGTGCTTTAGGGCGTATTGCACGATCAATGACATCTTCATCTTTGAATACTGGGTTGTCCGGTGCAATAAGGCGATCGGCTTCAATCATAAATTCTGCTATTCCTAACTATGCTCTTGTTGACTCTGCGCTTCTTGATTCAGTGTAAAGGCAAAGTGAATGAGTCTATTTTGTCGAACAAGTATATCGGGTATTAAACCATCGATTTCAGAGCTTCGCGAATCAACTGTTCGCTGGTCATGCCATCTTTAGCTACTTGAGAAACCACCTTAGAAGCTTGAGTCGGCTTGTAGCCTAATGCAAGTAGCGCACTTACCGCTTCTTCTTCCGCGTCGTGCACCGTTGGCATAGAGTCAATAGGAGCTGCATCCGTTGCTGGAGTAAACAGGTCACCTGCGCCCCACCCTTTCAGGCGGTCTTTCATTTCAACGACCAGACGTTCTGCGGTTTTCTTACCAACACCTGGCAGTTTAACCAGCGTTGAGATATCTTCTCGTTCAACACTTTGAACGAATTGGCTAGCGGTCATGCCTGAAAGAATCCCAAGACCAAGTTTAGGACCGACACCATTCGCTTTAATCACTTCACGGAACAAGGCACGCTCTTTAACCGTGTTAAAACCATAAAGTAGCTGAGCATCTTCACGTACCACAAAATGAGTGTAGATAATTGCTTCTTCGCCTACGTTTGGTAACTCATAAAAACAACTCATTGGCATTTGAACTTCATAACCAACACCACTGACTTCAATCAATAATTCTGGTGGCTGTTTTTCTATTAATGTACCGCGGAGACGTCCGATCACAATTCACTCTCTTGATGGAATTTAATTTGGAGGACAGAATATAAAAGAACTGGATACTTATCCAGTTCTTTGTGTTTTTTGAAGTGAATTATTTAGACTTGCTTGGCTTGCGAGACCACGCTGTTCAAGCTCGCGACCAGTTCTTTAACCGAAGTCACATGACCTGTTAGCTCAGAACCATAATTAGCGACTAAGCCTGACACCGATTTAGTTTCCGCCACACTTTGGGCAACTTCTGAACTGGCGAGATCGAGCTCTTTTAACGAATTCATCTGCATCGCCATAATATTGGTAAGCTGATTAACATCTGTTGATATGGTTTGCACCTCAGAGATAATACCGTTCATCTCGCTTGCCGTGGTTTCGATAATCGCTCTTCCGTGTTCAACTTCTTCTTTACTGCGGTCTAACAAAGTTCGAATCTCTATCGCGGAATGACTGCTTTTCGCCGATAATTCTCGCACTTGATCAGCGACGACAGCAAAGCCTCGTCCCTCTTCACCTGCACGCGCAGCTTCGATTGCCGCGTTGAGTGCTAACAGGTTGGTTTGCTCAGCAACCGAAGTGATCAAATCAGCGACTTTCATGATTTCTTGATTACTTTGAATGATCTGGCTGATTGCACTGGTTGAGGCTTCTAGTGACTCTGAACTCTTTTGCGCTTTTGTGCCAACCGCTTCGCTACGCTCTTTCAGTTCACCTACAAATGAATTGGATTCTTCGATGCCTTGAGTCATTTGATGGAGTTGTTGGCTCATCTGTTCTGCAGCGCTCGCTTGAGATTCACAATTGACATTCAACACTTCGACTTGAGCATGCAAGTCTTGTGACTGCTGTTCTAAATGAACCGAAACACCTTGTAGACTCTCTGAATTCGAATTGGCTTGGTCGAGCACGATAGAGAGTCGACCTTCACTTTGAGTCGCTTGATTGGCAATCTGTTGGCTTTCTGAAATCGCATCCTCTGCCATTTCGATCGCCACCTCTTTCTGTTTCGCAGTAAATGCTTGGGCAATGCAGATCACCACCAACGGCATAATCACACCAGACCAAGTTTCTACCACTACCGCATCAGGAGTTAACTCAAGCTGGGGAAATGCAAATCCATTGAGATGTGCTGAGGTCATCACTAATGAAACACCGATAACCAGTCCACTCCACACCAAAGCCACAATTCGTGTTCCTGATAAGAAAAAAGCGACCACTAACAACGGCACCCAATAAGCTTGAGTGGAAGCCACAACCCCACCACTTTGATAAATGATGTTCAACGCGTGTACCGCCATGCCGACAAAACCAAAGTTAAGTGCAAAGCTCGGCTTACTCGTCACACGAAGTAGCAGTGCAGAGATCAGTTCGAATGCGATAAGAAATACAGATGTGGCGATCAGAAGTTGCTCTGCGTGCTTAGTCCACTTGATTAAGCTATAGACGCCCACGAAGAATGCGATAAAAGTGAAGAGTAATAAGATATCGGCTTGTCTGACTTCGTTGTTACTCCAGCCATTGTTTTTAGGTAGAAACAGCGCGCGCCACAGCTTGATTGGGTTCATCAGTGATCATCCTTGATTAACTTGTAAGACCTCTGACCAATGTTAATAACATGTTAAATAATACACAATGTTATTATCTGGGTTATGTTCGAAAGATCTCATTTTATCAAGGATTTAGAGGCGTATTGTTTTGATATGAGCCAAACATGGCGTGAGGCTCATCAATAGAATAAGTTTAAAAGGCAGAATTAGGAACTAACAATAGAATGAGATTTAACGGTAACGCCCTTTTCTTGCTCCCGTTGCTTTTCCTGCAAGTGCGACCAAGGTTTTATTGGTGTTAGCGTGAGTGATCGCTACGCCTAGAGCATCGGCTGCGTCGGCTTGTGGCTTAGCGGGTAGTTTGAGCATGCTCATCACCATATTCTGAACCATAGACTTATCAGCGCCACCATTACCAGTCACCGCTTGTTTGATCAAACGAGCCGCATATTCATGAACAGGTAAATCTGCATTCACCGCTGCCACAATCGCGCTACCTCGAGCTTGTCCAAGCTTAAGTGCAGAGTCAGCGTTCTTCGACATAAAAACCTGCTCGATCGCAAACACATCCGGTTGGAACTGAGTGATGATTTCGCTCACACCGGCATAAATCTGTTTTAGTCGACCTGGCAGTTCTTTTTCGGAAGTACGAATACAACCACTACCTAAGTAATATAGATGGCGACCATTTTGACGAATCACGCCATAGCCGGTAATGCGAGAGCCAGGGTCAATCCCTAAGATAATAGACATAACTTCAATACTGATTATTTATACATGCTTTTCAGCTTAGTATATCGAACGCAAAAAAAAATGCCCGTCAAATTAACGGGCATTTTCTAATTTACTCACAAATCTTGGCTAATTAATTAAGAGCTCTCTATCAACTAGGATCTCTTCATCAACGAGAAAGATAACAGGCTTACGCTTGCTCTTTCTTCTCTGCCAATTTAACAGCGATTGCTAGCTCTTCCAGTGATGCTGGGTTTGCTAGGCTTGGCGCATCTGTTAGTAGACATGCTGCTGCTGTTGTTTTCGGGAATGCGATAACATCACGGATATTCTCTGTACCACAAAGTAGCATTGCTAGACGGTCAAGACCGAATGCTAGACCTGCGTGTGGTGGCGTACCGTACTTAAGTGCTTCAAGTAGGAAGCCGAACTTCTCTTGTTGCTCTTTAGCTTCAATACCTAGGATACCGAATACAGCCGTTTGCATTTCTGCGCTATGAATACGTACCGAACCACCGCCTACTTCGTAGCCGTTGATTACCATGTCGTATGCATCAGAGTTTGCTGCTGCTGGGTTCGCTTTTAGCTCTTCCGCGTTCACACCTAGTGGCGATGTGAATGGGTGGTGCATTGCGTGTAGGTTACCTTCGCCGTCTTCTTCGAACATTGGGAAGTCAACAACCCACAGTGGAGCCCATGCAGATGTGTCTGTTAGCTCTAGATCAGTACCTAGTTTAAGACGAAGTGCGCCCATTGCTTCAGCAACGATGCCCGCTTTGTCTGCGCCAAACAGAATGATATCGCCAGATTCAGCTTGAGTGCGATCTAGAATACCGTTGATTACGTCTTCGCTTAGGAATTTAGCAACTGGAGATTGAATACCTTCCATGCCTGCAGCACGGTCGTTAACCTTCATCCAAGCTAGGCCTTTCGCGCCGTAGATGTTTACGTGTTCAGCGTAACCGTCAATTTGCTTACGAGTTAGCTTAGCACCACCTGGAACACGGATAACCGCTACGCGACCTTTTTCGTCGTTAGCTGGGCCAGAGAATACTTTGAACTCAACGTCTTTAACCAAGTCAGCAACGTCCACTAGCTCTAGTGGGTTACGTAGATCTGGCTTATCAGAACCGAAACGACGAATCGCTTCAGAGAAAGGCATTACTGGGAATTGACCTAGTTCAACATCTAGAAGTTCTTTCCACATATCGTGAACAAGCTTCTCAGTCACGTTACGCACTTCTTGAGAAGTCATGAAAGATGTTTCGATATCGATTTGAGTAAATTCAGGCTGACGGTCAGCACGTAAATCTTCATCACGGAAACATTTAACGATTTGGTAGTAACGGTCAAAACCAGACATCATCAGCAGTTGCTTGAACAGCTGAGGAGATTGAGGAAGTGCGTAGAAGCTACCTTTGTGAACACGGCTTGGTACCAGGTAATCACGAGCACCTTCTGGTGTCGCTTTCGTTAGTACTGGCGTTTCGATGTCTAGGAATAGGTTCTCGTCTAGGAAACGACGAACGAAGCTAGAAGCACGCGCACGAAGCTTGATACGGTCGCTCATTTCTGGACGACGAAGATCGATGTAACGATACTTAAGACGCTGCTCTTCAGAGTTCGTTTGGTTGAAGTCTAGTGGAAGCGCTTCTGAACGGTTGATGATCTCAAGGCCAGTTGCGTAAAGCTCAACTTCACCCGTCGCCATATCTTTATTTACTTGGCTGTCCGGACGAACGCGTACTTCACCAGTAAACTTGATACAGAATTCATTACGCAGTTGGTTAGCGATCGGGAAGATATCTTTCATATCTGGATCGACAACAACCTGAACGACGCCTTCACGATCTCGCATATCGATAAAGATAAGACCGCCTAAATCACGGCGACGGTTTACCCAGCCGCACAATTCTACAGTTTGTCCCGCCAGGGACTTGTTCAGGTTACCACAGTAATGGGTACGCATAATGAATTTCCCAATCTCTTAATTATTTACTAATTTCCAAGCTGTCAGTGGTCATTCCACACAACAGAGCAAAGGAACATTTATACGCGGAAACTCGCTTAAAATCGACCTTCCACATTCGAATTTATTGTGTTTTATCTGGCTTTGCTGCTTTTTAGCCCATCAAGTGCGCAAAGATTCATCAAAACCGAAAAAATTGCGCTAATTATATCTCGAAAGTACCTTAATCAGCAAAACTCTCGTAAAGTAGATTTTCGTTTCAAACCAAAAACTTTTTGTAATGACTGATGGCGTGATAAATAACGGTGTAATAGATGGATGATCGTGTAATAACAACAGAAACTTTACCTCTAAGACTTGGATTAACCATGTGGTCTCATTCCGAGTGGCAAAGTCAGTTCTATGGTAAGGGAACAAAACCTGCTGAACGCTTAGAGAAGTACACACAAGTTTTTCATACGGTAGAAGGCAACACGACTTTCTATGCGACACCCAGTGTCTCAACGGTCAATAACTGGAAAGCCGCGAGTCACGATGATTTCAAGTTTACTTTTAAGCTGCCTAAGTTCATCACCCACCAGCAGCACTTAAAACATTGCCAAGCCGAACTCAAAGAATTTCTGCTCACCATGTCGCCCCTACATAGGCGCATTGGTCAGTGGACGATTCAATTGCCCCATAGCTTCGAACCCAGCATGCTTCCCGCCCTGCAAAAATTTTGTACCTTGTTTCCAAAAGACATGCAGCTCGGCGTTGAAGTTCGTCACCTTGGTTTCTTTGATAAAGGCAATGCCGAAAAACGTTTCAATCATTGGTTAATAGAAGAAGGGATCAATCGCATCATTATGGATAGCCGTCCTGTTTTCTCCGCACCACCAACCACAGAAGCGGTGATCGACGCGCATCAAAAGAAACCTCGTGTTCCGGTTCATGCCATTGCGACGGCAAACAATCCGATGGTTCGCTTTATTGGTCATCCAGATCAGGAACCCAATCTGGCTTTCTTTAAACCTTGGTTCGCGAAATTACCGACTTGGTTAAACGAAGGAAAACAACCTTATTTAATGATCCACACCCCAGACAATAATCACGCCCCTGAGTTGGCGATTGCTATCTATAAGCAATTACAGACGCAAGTTGCTGAACACACAAAGATAACCTTGCCTAATTTGGCGGAGTTTCCTGCTCAAAAAGGCGACCACCAAATCTCGATGTTTTGATAGTAAACAACTACTAACAAGCGTTCACTTTCATCAATCTCAGTTTTCGTGACAGCCGCGCTTTTTTTACGTAAAATACGTCCCCTTTTATTTGGTATGAATTTTGTGCCAATTACGCTGACTGTCGAGAGAAAATGCCATGAGCAACACAGACAATATCTTTTCCGCTCCTATTGATAAAATTGGAGACTTCACCTTTGATGCAAGGGTTGCTGAAGTATTTCCGGATATGATTCAACGCTCGGTGCCTGGCTATAGCAATATCATCTCTGCAATCGGCATGCTGGCTGAACGCTTTGTAAAGCCACATTCAAATATTTACGATCTTGGCTGCTCGCTTGGTGCTGCGACACTTTCTATGCGTCGTCACATTCAGCAAGAAGGCTGCACGATTTTCGCTATCGATAATTCAGAAGCCATGGTTGAACGCTGTAAGCTGCATGTAAACGCCTACCGCAGTGACACACCGGTAGAAGTGATTGAAGCCGACATCCGTGAAGTGGAAATCAAAGACGCCTCTGTTGTGGTGCTTAACTTTACACTGCAATTTCTGTCTCCTGACGACCGATACGCTCTGCTTGAAAAAATTCATGCAGGCTTACGCCCGGGCGGAATCTTAATCCTTTCTGAAAAGTACGTATTCGAAGACGAAAGTTCAAATGAACTGCTTATCGACCTGCACCATGACTTCAAGCGTGCAAACGGATACAGCGAGCTTGAAGTCAGCCAGAAACGCAGCGCAATTGAAAACGTGATGCGTCCTGACTCGATTACAGTTCACAAGCAACGTTTTGAAAAGATTGGCTTCTCAAGTAGCGAAGTGTGGTTCCAATGCTTCAACTTCGGTTCAATGTTCGCGATTAAATAGCGCACATACCCAGTCAGCTCGTACTAAAATGTCATCCTCAAGAGCGAGGAATGAGCGTGTTGGGGGTCTCTATCAAGTACGATAAACCGAGACTCCCTATCATGTTCGTCCCTCACTGTAGGGAATGACAAATTTAATTTCTATTTTAGGGTTTATTGACCCTATTAACTCAGTGAAAAACTATGTTTAATTTTGCCAATTTTTATCAACTCATTGCCCAAGACACTCGCCTTCAGCCGTGGCTTAATGTTCTTCCTCAACAGCTGACGGATTGGCAAAATGCAGAACACGGCGACTTCGACCGTTGGTTGCGTGCACTGAATAAAATCCCGCAAGGTGTGCCTGACCAAGTTGATCTGAAAAACTCAGTGACGATTGGCAGCTCTACACCGTTCCACACGGGTGAACTTAAAAAGTTAGAAAGCTTACTGAAGACTTTCCACCCTTGGAGAAAAGGCCCTTACACAGTTCACGACATTCATATCGATACAGAATGGCGCAGTGACTGGAAATGGGATCGTGTGCTTCCACATATCTCTCCATTGAAAAACCGTTCGGTTCTCGATGTAGGTTGTGGCAACGGCTACCACATGTGGCGCATGCTAGGTGAAGGCGCTCGCTTGACGGTGGGTATCGACCCTTCTCACTTATTCTTGGTTCAGTTTGAAGCCATTCGTAAATTGATGGGCGACGACCAACGTGCTCACCTATTACCTCTAGGTATTGAGCAACTGCCAAAACTTGAAGCTTACGACACTGTATTCAGCATGGGCGTGCTTTACCACCGCCGTTCACCACTTGATCATTTGATTCAACTAAAAGACCAATTGGTATCTGGTGGCGAACTGGTACTTGAAACGTTAGTGATTGAAGGTGACGAAAACGCTGTTCTTGTGCCTGTGGATCGCTACGCGCAAATGAGAAACGTTTACTTCTTCCCATCTGCACGCGCACTGAAACGCTGGCTTGAACAGGTAGGCTTTGAAGACGTGCGTATCGTTGATGAAAATGTCACAACGATTGGCGAACAACGCACAACAGAGTGGATGACACACAACTCTTTACCGGATTACTTAGATCCTAATGATCCAAGTAAAACCGTAGAAGGTCACCCTGCACCAAGGCGTGCGATTCTAGTAGCGACAAAACCTTAAGCTCTGTTACACAAAACCATAAGCTCTGTCGTCATACAGCCATCGTTATTTATATGTGGGAATTTTGATAAAAAAGAGAACTAATTGTACAAAAGTTGCGCTCATGTTTAATAAGTGAGCGCCCTTAAGTGACAATAATTTTCGTAGCGCTCACATTGCGATTCAATATGACCAGACTCTTACAATAGGATGCTTCACGCATCCTTTTTTGTGGGATAAACTTCTAAATAGTCTGAACTATTCTCTAATTTCCAAAGGTTTTTATATGTTTAAGCGATTATCGCCTATCGTGGCGGTTGGTTTGCTCTCTGGTTGCACCCTCACGAGCGGCGCTACCTACCATCAAGAAACTCTCGACGCTATTTCCCGCTCAGAGACAAACATCGCAAACAAGGTTCAAAATCTTGAACTGCAGCTAAGTAATCAAAGTGATTATATTGAAAGCTTGGAAGACGAAATTACCACTCTTTCTAGTCAATTAGATGTTCACCTGACCAGTATGGAACACAGGGTCATTGAAGAGCTAAAAGAAGCCGAGCCTGTTGCCGTTGCAGCTGCACCTACCGCTCCTACATCACAGCCGACTATTCTAGGCGGTATTGAAAAAGTATCGATCGACTCTATCAAACAAAGCTTCGATGCTCGTGTTGATACTGGCGCAACCACCTCTTCTTTAAATGCTGTCGATATCAAAGAATTCGAACGCAACGGTAAAGATTGGGTTAAGTTTCATTTGGCAGATAAAGCACAAGCAAAAGAAGACCAAAAATGGATCGAAGCGCCCGTTGTACGTTATGTGAAAATCCGTCAGTCAACCAATGATCAGACAGAACGTCGAGCTGTGATCGAATTATGGGTAAAAGTCGGAAAAATCCATGAAAAAGCGCAATTTACATTGGCGGATCGCTCTCAAATGAGTCACCCTGTATTACTAGGGCGCGAATTTATCAAAGACATAGCGCTAGTAGATGTAAGTAAAAAGTACGTACAAACGGAAGTTAAATAACAATAGTAGGGTAAGCTATGACGTCAAGAATTCCATTTTATATTTCTATATTCCTGCTCATCGTGGCAGGTATAACTCTGAGTATGTTCAGACATACAACCTACGGTGTACCCTGGACTCCAGGCGAAACTAATCAGGTTTGGGACATTGAAGCTCGTATCGAATTCAATGCAGTGGGCAAAGAAGCAAAAGTTTCACTAGCCGCACCTCACACACAGTCTAACTTTACACTTATCGGCGAGTCAGCTTCATCACCAGGCTACGGCATTTCATACTTGAATACAGATTCAGGTCGCCGTGCTGAGTGGTCAATTCGTCACGCCGATGGTCCGCAGACTATCTACTACAAGACACAGTTCTTAGTCGATAGCCAAGCGAACGTTACCTCAACACCTCCAGAAGGTGATGTGGCTCAACCAAGCTTTGATGGTCCTGAAGAAGCCGCGGCCCTTGCTTTGATTGACAGAGCAACCAAGCGCTCAGCAGACAACATCACCTTTACTCGTGAGTTAATCAAAACGCTTAACGATCCAGACAGCCAAAACTCAGCGCTGATTCTGAATAACATGACCAAAGTGGAAGCGACACACAAGCTACTTTCTGCCGCTAAAATCCACAACAAAGTCGTCGGTGTTATTGAACTGGAAGACGGACGTCGTCGCCAATCAATCCAACACATGAACCAAATTTGGGATAATAACCAGTGGGTTCTATTCTCTCCTGAATCTAGCGAGCAACAAGTTCAACCAAACCTGTTAATTTGGGATGAATCAAATGTATCTCTATTAGACGTGGTTGGCGGTCAGAACAGTAAAGTTCACTTCTCTATGATTGCTCAGGAAGTTACTCCAACTGAAGCAACCAACAGTAAAGTATCAGCGGATCAACTGTTAAACCTTTCCATTCATAGTCTACCGCTAGAAGAGCAAGCGATGTTTAAAACCATCATGCTGATTCCTATCGGTGCTCTGATTGTTGTGTTCCTACGTGTCATCATAGGTCTTAAGACTTCTGGTACGTTCATGCCCGTTCTGATTGCCGTGGCATTCGTTCAAACACAGTTGGTTACCGGTATTGTTGGCTTCCTACTGATTGTCGGTACCGGTCTTGTAATACGAAGTTACTTATCCAAACTCAACCTATTGCTCGTGGCCAGGATATCCGCTGTAATTATTACAGTAATTATGATTATTTCGATATTTACTGTAGTCGCGTTTAAAATCGGACTTACAGAAGGCCTATCAATTACGTTCTTCCCAATGATTATCTTGTCTTGGACTATCGAACGTATGTCTATCCTTTGGGAAGAAGAAGGCGCGAAAGAAGTTGTACTTCAAGGTGGCGGCTCTCTATTTACCGCGGTGCTTGTTTACTTAGGTATGACTAACCCGTTCATTCAGCACTTAACGTTTAACTTTATTGGTTTACAGCTTGTTATTCTAGCGACCATCTTGTTACTAGGTAACTACACAGGCTACCGTCTAACCGAGCTTCGTCGCTTTAAACCGCTAGCGGAGGACTAAGTTATGTTTGATCAATTTACTTCACCGTTTAAGTTGAAAGACAAAGGCATAATGGGAATGAACAAGCGTAACCATAGTTATATTGGCCGCTACAATGATCGTTCCAAGTACCCACTCGTTGATGACAAGCTTAAGACTAAAATCATTGCTGAACAGGCTGGCGCCACAGTGCCAAAGCTTATTGGCGTTATTAGTCACCAAGCTGAAGTAAAAACAATCCACAAGATGGTTAAAGAGTGGCCGGGTTTTGTAATCAAGCCCGCTCAAGGCAGTGGTGGTAAAGGCATCCTTGTTGTGATCTCTCATAAAGATGGCGTTTACACCAAACCATCGGGTTCTACTATCAATGAAGAAGATGTAGAGCGCCATATCAGTAACGCGCTCGCGGGCCTTTTCTCACTGGGTGGCAAGAACGATGTGGCCGTAGTTGAAAACCTCATCAAGTTTGATGAGTGTTTTGAAGGCTTCAGCTACGAAGGTGTGCCAGACGTACGAATCATCGTATTCAAAGGCTACCCTGTGATGGCGATGATGCGTCTGTCCACTTCAGATTCAGATGGTAAAGCTAACTTGCACCAAGGTGCTGTTGGTGTGGGTATAGACATTGCGACAGGTAAAGCGGTTCGAGCGGTTCAGTTCGACCAGCCTGTTACACACCATCCAGATACGGGTAAAGAACTCGCGTTATTACAAGTTCCTCACTGGGAAAAGCTGTTAACTCTAGCATCAAGTGCTTGGGAAATGACGGGCTTAGGCTATATGGGTACTGACATGGTATTAGACCAAGAAGAAGGCCCTATGGTACTAGAACTTAATGCTCGACCTGGTTTAGCTATCCAAATCGCGAACGGCGCGGGGCTACTTCCTAGACTGCATCATATTGAAAACCTTGGCACGCCTGCAGAATATCCAAAACCTGCGGAGCGTGTTGCTTACGCTGCAAAACAGTTCGGCCACAACTAGTCAAAATTTTGTCACTCAAGTTTTAGGCCAAAATTTGGGGTGTTTGGGGTTATCTCCCCTTACATCCCAACCCTTTCTATACGCTTACTTCAGCAACACATTCACACCAAAAATAGATTAAAAGGTACTTATTTGTGCTAGTTTCGCCTAGGAAGTAGAAAAATACGCACCATCAAAATCAATTAAAACCCGTCAAATTTGTTTAGATACCCTATTCACTGTAAATCCCACGCATAAGTATTCATACAGCCTATTTGTAACGACTTTCCCTTACAAAACGACCAACAAATAAATTGTAACCCTATGTTAGCATACGGATAATTTAGTCAATAAAATAAGCAACAACTGTTAAGGAAATGCTCTGATGACCGTCAAAAATAAGATTATGCTAACAATTAGCGGCCTAATCTGTTTAACGATTTTAGTTATATCTACGATAGGATATTTCGAATTTAAGTCTGCCACCACGAATGACTACCGTCATAACTTGTCTACGAAATCGTTTCTTGTAGCCAAAGCTGTCGAAGGGAAAATGGAAGCGTATTTCGGCGCTTTGGAAAGCATTTCAACCAGTATCCATACTGATAGATCCGGTAACATCATGATCAACCCGATGCTGTTGAAAATGATGACGAACAGTAAAGAATCTCTTGGTGTTCTTAATATTTACATCGGTCTTCCTGATGGCAAAACTTACGACGTTAAAAATCAAGGTATCATTCCCAACTTTAATGCTAAACAAAAACAGCGTGAGTGGTTCAATCTCGGCTTTTCTGGCGCAAAGCGCTCAGTAACCAACCCTTACCTAGCAACAACAGGGCATTTAACTATGTCAGTTGTTATCCCTTTCAAAGCCAGAGGTGAAACGAAAGCTGTTATTGGTCTTAGTCTTAAAATGAGTGACATCACAGACTACATAAACGAGTTATCTGATGTTCCAAATTTATTTGTCTCTCGCCAAGATGGTTTCCTTGTTGCCGCTAGCTATGAAGATTTTATTGGTAAAAATATCTACGATCTTCGACCATCATACCGTGAACACGGTAGTAAGATGGCCAGTGAGCACTCTTACAATGTTCCAGATAAAGGCGACTTTTATGTCGTTTCGTCTCAAATTGAGTCATTAGGTTGGAATATTTGGGCTTGGGCAAGTTGGGACGACATTGAAGCGCCTTCAAATGCGATGGTGAAAATAAATACTGTAGTTGGTCTAATTTTCGCGGTTATGGCAACCGGAATAACATTCTTATTAGTCACCCGATTAATGTATCGTCCTATTGGCGGGGAGCCACAATACATAGAGGCTCTTGTTAGTCGAATCTCGGCAGGAGACCTGACCAACATCCCTAAATTAAATGGCGATGAAACGGGGATCTACCGTTCAACTCTTGAAATGGCAGGTAACCTCCAAGGCATTATTGGCAATATTGAGCAGTCTTCAAACTCTCTCTCATCACAATCTTCATCTCTTGAGACCTCGTCAAATCAGTTAAGTACCTCATCAGAAGAGCAAATGATGCAGCTAGAGCAAGTTGCAACCGCGATGAATCAGATGACCGCGACTGTTGCGGAAGTGGCTCAAAATGCGATGCAGGCATCATCATCATCCAATGAGGCAAGCCTTTCATCTCAGTCAGGTCTTGAGACTGTGGGTGACATGAACCAGCAAATCAGCTTACTTGTAACGAATATTGAGCAGGTTCAAGATTCGATTCTTGGTGTTGAAAAAGAAACTCAAAATGTAGGTAGCATACTTGATGTTATCCGAGGTATTGCTGAGCAAACAAACTTGCTGGCATTAAACGCAGCAATTGAAGCAGCTCGAGCGGGTGAGCAAGGTCGCGGCTTCGCCGTCGTGGCTGACGAGGTGCGTAACCTCGCTAACAAGACACAAGAAAGCACGAACGAAATACAAACCATGATTTCATCACTTCAAACTCAAGCAAAACAATCTGTTGAGCTTATGGTTGAAAATGCGGAAACAGCTAAAGTAACTCGTGAAAAGTCAGATCAAGCGAGTCAAATGCTGAATACTATTCAGCATGAGATTGGGACAATTCAAGACATGAACAACCAGATTGCAGCGGCAGCGGAAGAACAATCGCAAGTAGCCGTTGAAATCAACGAAAATGTAGTGAATGTAAATGATTTGGCGCGAGCGACTGTCGATGACGTCCAGCAAAATGTTCAAACAGCGCAAAATGTTAATAATGTTTCGGACGAACTGCATCAAACGATAAAGATGTTTAAGATCTAATCTTAGATAAGCTAAACGTACCGACAACCTATACGTTAAAGCCTAAGTATCAAAATCTTCGGCTTAAAAAAAGATAACGTAATTAAAACCGCCTTCTCTTCTGAGAAGGCGGTTTTTTATATGGTAATAAGTTCAGGCTGAGTCATGCCAATCACAGTCAGTCATTATAAATAGCTCAGGAATACCACCCTCACCCTCACCCTCACCCTCACCCTCACCCTCACCAAAAGAATACGAGACCCGTGAAGCTGCCAAACAAAAAAAGCCCCGAAGTGTATACTTCGAGGCTATTAATTTACGGTAGATAGATTACGCTTCTAAGGGGTTTCGATAAGCTCTTGAACAGGAGATACCGGTTTGTTTTGAGCAAAACCACGCAGACCAACAACGTGTACGTGTTCGTGGTCTTTGAAGACCTTACGTACCAGTTTGTAGGTTGTACCTTTCTCTGGGCTAATGTTCTCTGGCGCAGCAATCAGAAGTTGCATACCTAAACGGTCACACAGTTCAAACAGCGTAGAGATCGACTTAGAATCCAGACGAGCGGCTTCATCAAGGAACAACAAACGACATGGAACGATGTCTTTACTACGAAGTCGACGAGATTCCTCTTCCCAGCTCTGAATAACCATCAATAGGATTGACTGACCCGTACCGATCGCCTCACCCGTAGACAATGCACCCGATTCCGCTTGTAACCAACCGTCTGAACCACGGTTAACTTCAACACTCAGCTCTAGGTAGTTACGGTAATCCAGTAACTCTTCACCAAGAACTTGCGGAGAACGTTGACCCATATCGATATGTGGATTGACACGTTGGAACAACTTCGCCATCGCTTCAGAGAAGGTAAAGCGCGTTGATTCAAACAAATCTTTGTGTTGATCTTGTTGAGTCGCTAGCCCTGATAGCAAGATCTCGTGGCTTTCACGGATCTTAACGTTCAGACGCACGCCCTTAACCTGACCAAAGTAGATATTCGACAGACCTTGGTTGAGCATACGAATACGGTTCTGCTCGCGCTGAATCGTTTTCTTTATGATACTTGCTACCGACTCAGAGCTGATCGCTAAACGGTTTTCACGCTGCGTCAGTTCTTCTGTTAGTCGAGCTAGCTCTACTTCCATCTCTTCGATTGCTTCAACCGGATCATCGGTATGAATGATGTCTTGGCGAATGCGCTCTCGAAGGTGTTGGTAAACCGCAATGTAAAACAGAACCTTACGCTCTGGATGTGCGTTGTCTTCAGAGAGACGCAGCGAATCACGCAGGTCGTCATTGTCGGCTACAGCCAGACGTAGCGCACCCAGTGATTTATCCGACATAGAGCGAAGTTCGCCCGCCGTTAAATAAGCCAGTTCACGCTTATGGAGACGACGTTCAACATCATTTTCACGAGCTAAGCGAAGTACTGAACACCAGCCGGCTTTTGCTGCAACAACGAAGGTACGAAGCTCGGTGTACTCTTTCTGAACTTTCTTAAGACGCTTAGCCAGCGCTTTCATCTCAAGTTCAGTTGAGGTAATCGTGCGTTCGTATTCACTCTTACGGCTACGAGAAGTATGCAAACGCTCTTGAAGCTCGTCACGACGACGAACCGCGCGCTCTTCAGCACCTTCATCAGCGTTAACACCGAACTCTTGTAGCTCTTGCTTGAACTCTTGAACCGTCTCTTGCTTCGCTTGGTGCGAGCTCTTCAGTGCTGCCAATACTTGGTTGTACTGGTTCATCTGTTCGCGAGCTTGCTTCAAGCCATCGCGGCCTTTAGCTCGTGCTTGTTCTGCTTGAACCAACTTCGCTTTCAGTTGTTCGCTCAGTTCGCTGCTCTTGTTAAGCAGGTCAACAGAATCTGCATAAGCAAAGTAGTGACGACGTTCGATTAAGTCAGAAAGAGCAAACACTTTACCTTTTAGAGTTTGTAACGCGCTGTCCGCCTGACGATACTCGGCTTCCAAAGCTTCGAATTGCTCTGGGTCAGCATCGAGTGCAGAAACGATTTGCTCTAATGAAGTAAGTGCTTTGCCATGAGTGTTCAAGTAAGACTTAGCTTCGCTTAAACGCTCTAGTTGTGCTTCTAATTCAGCGAGACGCTCAGCTAATGTTTCGTCTTCAAGAATACGAACCATTGGTGCCAGTTTGTCCAGTGCACCAAGTGCCTGCTTGCTTTGTAGAAGCTGACTGCGTTGTTGTTGCTCTTTAGAATCTAGTTCTGCCAGAGAACGAACAATTTGGTTACGCTTATCGCGAATAGACGCGAGCGCCTGTTCGGGATCTGCGTTGAACGCAACGTGAAGGTGCTTCGCAACAAAACTGTTGAATGCTTGGTATAGACGATTCAGTTTTTGAGAGTCAAACGCTGCTTTGGCGTGGTTTTCAACGACTACATCACGCTCTTCACGCAGTTTCTCAAGGCGTTGTTCACGAGCTGCACGACCAAACAATGGAATCTCAGGGAAGCGAGAGTAACGCATTTGACGATCGTTCAGTTGAACACACACCGCACCTTCAAGCTCATCGGCATTGAATGAGCTGTCATCAAACGCATCTACATCACCTTCTAGGATGTAAAGGTCTTCTGGACAATCATCAAGATCCACCAGCTTCTCTTTAATGCCATCAAGGTCCGAAACCACAATTGCGTGACGAGCCGGGCCGTACATCGCACTGAAGTACGGCGCATCGCCAATCGTGATGTCATCGTAGATCTCAGAAAGCAGCACGCCACCAAGCGTATCCGCTAGACCTTTCAGGCGAGGATCGTTAGAGCCACCTGGAGAAGCTAAGCGTTCAATCTCTTGCTCAAGTTCAGCTCGGCGCGTAGCCAACTGATCTTTTGCTACCGCTTGAGATTTCTCGTCTTCAAGCACTTGCTGCATTTGAGTCATTACTGCTTGGCTATCTTCTAGCTCAGCTTCTGTTTGATCTCTTAGGGCTTCAAGTGCATCGTTCGCCGTGATCCACACTGGAGCAATGGACTCAAGTTTTTGAATCTCTTGGTCTTGGTTTTGTTGCACACGACGTTGCTCACTCTTCGCTTCACGCAGCTCTTCTTGAGCGTACTCAAGAGACTCGATCTGCATTGTATGGCGTTCACGTTCTTCATCGAAAACCGCTTCGTCAGTCAGTGAGATGTTGTGTTGCTTTTGGTATTCAGTCGCAAGCTCCTTTGCTTGACGCTGCTGCGCCACATCACGAGCCATGTCACGGTGCTGAGCACGCCACTGTTGTTCGTTTTCAACAACGTGTTTTGCGTTACGGCCTTTTTCTAACGCTTGCTTAGCACTGTTAGACGCTTCTTTACGCTCAGCGTCACCAACGATGCTTTTAACAAGAGCGAGCGCTTTGTCGAACTGCGCAGACGCAGCAGAAGACATGTCTAGTTTATGCTTAGTCGACAGTAACGTTTGAGTGCTTGATTCTTCTTGTGCTTTTAGCTCAGAAACCAGAGTTAATGCGCTTTCTGCCGTAATAGACTCATCATCAAGTAGCTGCTTAGTTTTCTCTAATGCTTGAACCGCTTGTTGGTATTGAAGCGCACGAGTCTGCTGAACATCCAACGCTTGTTGGTAGTCAGCAAGCTGAGTTTTCAGGCTATCCACTTCTTCTTCAGTAATGGTTGCCTGTTCTTCAGCAAGAAGTACTCGTTCTTGAGCTTCTTCAACTACCATCATCTGTTCTTCTAGACGCTCATTAAGCTCTTCTAGATCTTCACTGTAGCGAGCAATTTTCTCTTGCTGACGAAGTGCAGTTTGAACCAATTGAAGATGATCCGAAGCCGCTTGATAATCTTGTTCTAGTGCCGATTCTTGATCCACCAACAGCTCAAGCTCTTCTTGAACGCGGTTCAACAAGTTGTTTTGATCAAGCAAGGTTTCGCGAGAACCAAACAGTTCACCACGGAACTTCATAGTTTGATCAAGCTTGTTGCGACGATCGTTGGCATGGCGCATGTAATCTGCTGCCACGTAGTTCGTAGATTCAGTGATCAAGTGCTTGAACAAGTCACGATCCGACTGAGTCGTTTTGATCGCTTCTAGCGTCATGCGGTTTTCGCGTAGTGCTGATTCCATGTCTTGGAATGCTTTCTTCACGCCACCATTTTGCGGTAGAAGGTAATCACGCAGAGAACGCGTAATCGCACTAGAAATACCACCGTAAAGCGATGCTTCAATCAGACGGTAGAACTTAGAACGGTCGCTGCTGTTACGCAGTTTCTTCGGTACCACACCGTATTCAAACATCTGTGAGTGGTAATCAACAATCGAAGAAAAGGCTTTAAAGTGCGCCCCTTCATATTGCGCTACCGCTGCTTTCACGTCGTTCAGTTGACACACACGAGCGTGGCTGTCTGAAACGTTCTGGATCAATACATCCGTTGGCTTCACATGGCTTGGAAGGCCTTGGATTACAAACGGTTTGATGTCGACCTTCTTATCACGACCCGCAACTTGCTGCAGTTTTACTGCAAACAATAGGCGTTGATTACGTGAGTTCACGACATCTAGCGCGGCATAACATGCGCCAGGCTGAAGCTTACCGTAAAGACCTTTATCGCGTGACGACTGTGAGCTACCAGCTTCCGTCGTGTTACGGAAATGCAGAAGGCTTTGGTCAGGGATCAGTGCAGTGATGAATGCCGCCATCGTGGTCGACTTACCCGCACCGTTACCGCCAGAAAGCGTTGTAACCAATCCATCAATATCAAAAGTACGCGCAAAGAAGCCGTTCCAGTTGATCATGGTTAATGATTGATACTTACCTCTTTCAATCATGCTTCACCTTCTACTTTTGTTTGTTCGCCATCGTTTGACTCAAGGTCAAAGTCAGCTTGATCGTTAAAAATGTCTTGTTGACCGTTTTCGTCCACGTTTAGTTCAACTTCTGATACGGCTTCCGTTTGCTCTTCATTCAACAAGCTACCTTGGTTAGGTTCTTGAGTATGAACAACAGCTTCACCATCACGAATAAGTCGTAATTGCGCTTCTTTCATATCATCGCCAACACGAACATCCGCACCAAAACGGAACACCGCTTCGCTGATACGGAATTTACCTGTTTCACCAATCACGATCAGCATGCCGATACGACGTAAACGGCGTAAAGAAGTACGTACTTTTTCAAACAGCTTTTCTTTGTCTAAGTCAGAACCAGACGCACGGTTGGTTGCTAGCTTCATGAGTTTTTTCTCATCCGCTAACGACATCAGTTCATCAAACAACTCTTGATTGGTGAAGATGCCTTCATGAGCCAAACGCTCTGGGCTTAGGTATAAGAAACACAATACTTTGCCAACCAGCATGTCGAGCTCAGACAACACACTACGACCAATTAAAGACGTAGAACGCGGGCGCAGATAGAAGAAACCTTCAGGCGCTTTTACCAGTTCCGTATTGTAGCGTTGATAAAAATGCTGAAGCTCAACTTCAAAATCAGAAAGCAACGCATGGTTATCGAGGTCTTCTGTTGAAACATGCTTGCCTGAACGCAACATGCTATCTAGCGCAGGAAACAATGGGTTCGCTATCGCTTTTACCAGTTTCTCTGGCATGTAATCATCAGTACTTGTTAATGACATTTGCTTGTACCTTTGCACCGAAATCGTTGATTGCCTGCCAATCTGGCTGAATAGCCTGATAGTCAGACTCTGAGTAACCTAAGCGAACGGCTTGGTCGACAACAATTCTGGCTAAATCAAAATGGTGTGTGCGAGGGTGCGCTGCGAGGTAATCACGCAGCACAAGGCCAAGATCAATTGGCGCACCTTGCTGTTTGTGAGCTTTCAACATATCTGCGATTCGTTCTGAAAGTAGATCGTTCACTTGCTCAAATTCTTCGTATTCTACGTCGATTGGGGCTTGCCCCATCACTTCGTCATCACGGAGCACAAGTGCTTCATCGCGAAGATCCGTGAGTTTTTCTGCGTCTGCGTAGGTCAATAACCAAGGCGCATCAAAGTAGTCAGTGACTGACTGACGCAAGCGTTGGCTAAAGGCTCGGTTTTTATCCATATCGATCGCGGTACGGATAAATTTATGCACGTGGCGATCGTAGCCGATCCACAAATCAATCGCTTGTTGGCCCCAACTGGTGATTCGGTCTAGCTTCATTTGCAAACCAAATAGGGTTTCACCTACAAACTCGAGCTCATCGTCACCATAAACAATTTCTTGAATATCAAGAATCTGGGTTTGCAGTTCATCACCCGCCGCTTGCAAGGTGTCTTGCAACTCTTTTAGCGTGGCTGAGGTTTCCGATAGCAAAGACTCACAGTTGTTGATTGCTTCTCGCCAATCTTTATTTAAAAGATCCGCAATTTGCTGCTTGACGGTTTGTTGCTGTTCATCCATAACCCGCTGGTTGAGATCGATCTGATCAAAAATTTCGCCAACAGAATACTTGAGCACGCCGTACACATTCCTTCTCCAATGTCCCGGAGTTCCACCTTTCTGGGCGGCTTCAATGGCTTTTGCCATTTCATCGGCAACCATAGAAAGCTGGATAGACAGTTTTAATTTAGAAAACTGGCGGTGACGTAAGTAATAATCTGAGATACCAATCGCCAATGGCGATAAGCGATAAATGCTTGCACCATCTGTGATTTCGCTGGTAAAGCGGCTGATCAACTTCTGTTTAACCAACTCATTGATAGCGTTGTTGGCACGAAACGCAGACGCTTCGCCAGTATCTTCAAACAGTCGAGTGACAATAGTGAATGCGTCGTGCAGTTCACCCTCGCCCAACTCTTCATCGAACCTTTCATTGCTTAGTACGGCGATAGCTATCAAAAATGCTAAGCGCTCTGGTGGCAAGTTTAATGAAAAATCATGCTGCTTGACCCAGCCCACCAACTCATCAATTGGCTGCTCTTCGGCAGTTTGAGTCATTTCACTCATTGTGGTTCCTGTTACTGTTGTTCGTCATATCGAACGTATTAGATATGACGCCTATTTCTTTATGACGCGGCTTCTTACGATGGCATAGCGCATTGTTGTGGCTTCTTTTACCACATTCACCGCTGTTATTGCGCAGGTTTTTGAGCCCAAACGTGAATATAACGGCCTAGCGACAGATATGGCTCTTGGCGACATAGCTGTTTCTCTAGTTCCAACACATCTTCAAATTGGTAATCACCCATGTACTCCATATTACCTATGTAGTCACTGAAAGAGCGAATGCCTGATTTACCACAGATATCTAGACCAGCGTCTTCTATCCATTGATAAACCTCTTCAGGCTTCAAGCCTTTTTGTGGTTGCAGCTTAAACCTTTTTCGATGTGGCATCCCATTCAATACATGAGGAATGTTGCCACAAATCACATTTTTCAGGACTAAACCATGGTGGTTGTAAAACATTATCGAGGCAATACCACCGGGTTTTACTTGTTCCAACAGTAAATCAAGTGCCTGTTTGGGGTCTGCTAGCCATTCCATTACGGCATGAAACATCACAAAATCGACTTTCTCTTCGAGATGCTCTGCCACTTTTTGTACCGGAGAATGAATAAATCGATATTGCTCGAGCAAACCCGCTTCGCTGATACTTTCTTCTGCGAGCTTCAACATTTCAGAGGAGAGGTCGCACAGAGAAACGTTGTGGCCTAGTGTCGCAATTTTTTGTGACATCTGTGCAAGTCCACCGCCTGCATCAAGGACATGCAACGGCGAAGCGGATTGCTCAAACTTGCTCAAAGCTTGTTCTAAATCTTCCCATACGATGCACTGACGGATCTCTCCTTTGTCAGAGCCGTATATGTTTTTTGCAAATTTGTGGGCAATATCGTCGAAATTACGGTCTTCAGTCACGGCTACTTGAGTTATTATGTCCTATCGTGCCTGCTATTCTGTCACAGGAATTTCAGGAATAAAGAGGCGATGTCTCTTTTTACTACTAAGTGATGTTTTTTCGGACTATTCGGATATGTTTGAGCTGAAAAAAGTAGTGTCTTCGTTACTGATGCCACTGCCAGCAATGTTAATTCTCGCTTTTCTGGGTTTAGCCCTAGTGATGTTTACTGCAAAAAGGAAGACAGGTTGCCTAATTACCCTTTCAGCCCTCTGTGGTATTTTCCTAATCGCTTTCCAGCCTGTTTCTAGTCAACTTTTAATGCCAATGGAAAGGCAACACACCGCTTTTTTACCTATCGATGATACCGTCGATTACATTATGGTTCTTGGAAGTGGTCACGTTGTAGATGACCAAATCCCACCAACATCAGAACTTAGCCGCACCGGTCTGATGCGCTTAAGTGAAGGGATTCGTATCTTACGTCTTTACCCTGGAGCTAAACTCATTTTGTCTGGTTATGGCGCAGGCACTGAGGTGAGCAACGCAAAAATGATGGCTAAAGTAGCGCTAGCACTCGGCGTGGCAAAACCCGATATCATTTTGCTTGAAACGGCGAAAGATACGTGGGAAGAAGCTCGCCAAGCCGCTGCATTTGTTAAGAATAAGAAAATGGTGCTCGTGACATCAGCTAGCCATATGACTCGCGCCCTTAATGAATTCAATGCCGCGGGCATGAAACCATTACCAGCACCAACCAACTACCTTGCACAAGAAGGGATTGTTGAACCATGGAATAAGTATATGCCTAAGGCTATCTATCTCGAGCAGACTGAGCGCTATTGGCATGAGACGATGGGATTAGTTTGGCAAAGCTTGCGAGATTGGCTAGACACAAGTAATGACCCTGTCGAGAGCACTACTCCGACGGTAAACAATTAAAAAGTTCAGTAACAAAAAAACCGAGGCATCATTGATGTCTCGGTTTTTTTACGTTCAAGTATCGTTACTGAAATCAGCTTTCCACGGGAAATTAGTCACCAGCAAACATGTAACCTTCACCGTGAACCGTCACAAAAATTTGTGGGTTCTTAGGGTCAAACTCCATTTTTGCACGCATACGACGGATTAACACGTCGATAGTGCGGTCATTCGGCGCGTCTACTCGATGGCTGATCATATTCAAAATACGTTCACGGCTTAATACTTGGTTAGGGTAAGAAGAGAGTGCAACCAATAGTTCATATTCAGCTTTGGTCAATTTCACCGGCTCGCTGTTCTTGCTTAGCGCACGGCGAGGTATATCAAACGTCCATTCACCAAAACGAACCACAGATTCGTCTTCTGTTTGTTCTACCGCAACCGCTGCAGTTTTACGAGCAGCCGAAATACGCCACAAGAGGTTTTTAACTCGAACCAACAACTCGCGAAGTTCGAAGGGTTTAGTAACGTAATCGTCTGCGCCCATTTCAAGGCCAACGATTTTGTCGATGCTATCCGTGCGTCCAGTAACTAAAATAATTCCAATGTCTGATTGACTGCGTAATTCGCGAGTTAGCATCAATCCATCTTCGCCTGGTAAGTTGATGTCCAGCATAATGAGGTCAACGTTGTTTTCTTCTAACACGCTTCTCATTTGAGCGCCGCTTTCTGCTTCGCTTACTGTGTAACCTTCGTTCTGGAAGTATCCGACCAGTTTACTGCGGGTTACCACATCATCTTCTACGACTAATACGTGATAGCTCATCTACACCACTTTTCTTATTTAATAGTTTCAGTGACTATTCTATTCATAACTCGTAACAATTCTAGTGGTACACAAGATAAAAGCCAGAAACATGGATCTTTTTTGATACAAGACAATCTTAAACCTTGCTATTTATCGTCCATCGCAATTCAATATAGGTATTACTACTAACGAGTAACTTTGCCTTTCGCAAATAACCTTGTTATTCAGCCTTGGTGTGCTTATGCACTAGTGACTTCAAGATGTATATAAGTAACACCACAAGACTAAATCAGGATCTAAGAAATGAAAGATACGAAAGCGTTCAACGAGCAAAGAGCAGAAATATACTGGTGGCTATCAAGCTTATTCGCTAAAGAGATCACTCAAGAAGAACTCGATCACTACCACTCTGTTGAAATTCGTTCTTTCCTAACTGGTTTAGGCGAAAATGAAACACTAAAGCCGGCGATCGATAGCCTAGTGGATGCGCTAAACCGCCTACAAACGCGTGAAGATGCTCAACTAGAATTGTCTGCAGACTTCTGTGACTTATTCTTAAAAACAGATAAGCATGGCGCACTTCCTTACGCTTCTATGTATATCGGTGAGACTGGCCTTTTGAATGATAAGCCAGCAAAAGATATGGAAGAGATCATGGCTAAGCACAACTTAGTGGTGAACCAAGACCTAAAAGAACCCGCTGACCATATCGCTATCGAACTCGACTTCCTTGGCAATTTGATCATCCGTTCTAATGAAACGGAACTTGAAGAAGAGCTAGAAAAATCGTTCATTGTTCAACAGCAATTTATCGAGCAACAACTTCTTACTTGGGTACCAAAGTTCAACGTTAAATGTCATGACGTTGACGAATTCGGTTTCTACGCATCAGTCTCATCTCTGCTACTTGCATTCTGCAAATTGGACACCCAATACCTCGCTGGTGAATAAGCTTATTGGATGACTCGTTAAATAAATTCAGAAGAATGTGACAATTCACCCGGATTTCCGGGTGAATTTTATTGCGAGTAATTTCTAGTCAGTCTAAAATTGTGACCGCAAACGATAAAATATGAAACATTCACGAAATGCTATGCTTATTATAGTTTTGAGCATTTCGGTGTTAAGACAAGCCGCTCAATAGCGGTTTTTTGTTTTTTAGCACTTTAGTACCCAAAGAGCCCTACAAATTTAAGCTCTTAGTTAGGTAGCTTAACGGCTACTTCATTCCGTACTTTGGGAAAGTAGCTTCTAATAGGATAAAACCATGGCCACTATAAAAGATGTCGCTCGCTTAGCAGGCGTATCAACAACAACCGTCTCTCACGTAATCAACAAAACTCGCTTTGTTGCAGAAGCGACGCAAGAAAAAGTAAATAAAGCCGTAGACGAACTGAACTATGCACCAAGTGCCGTTGCTCGTAGTTTGAAGTGCAATACAACCCGCACTATCGGCATGCTAGTTACTCAATCAACTAACCTATTCTTCTCTGAAGTTATCGATGGTGTTGAAAGCTACTGCTACCGTCAAGGTTACACTTTGATTCTGTGTAATACGGGCGGTATCTATGAGAAGCAACGTGACTACATTCGAATGCTTGCAGAGAAACGTGTAGATGGCATCTTAGTTATGTGTTCTGACCTAACTGAAGAACTAAGAGGCATGTTAGACCGTCATGCAGACATCCCTAAAGTGATTATGGATTGGGGCCCTGAGAGTTCTCAAGCAGATAAGATCATCGACAACTCTGAGGAAGGTGGTTACCTAGCGACCAAATACCTCATTGAGCACGGTCATTCCAAGATTGCTTGTTTAAGTGGCCACTTAGACAAAGCGGCATGTGTTGAACGCATCGCGGGTTACAAACGCGCACTCAACGAAGCTAAGATTGCTACCGATGATAACATGATCATTGAAGGTAACTTCGAGTGTGATACTGCGGTTCTTGCTGCAGAGAAAATCATTAAGATGGTAGATCGCCCAACGGCCGTATTCTGTTTTAACGACACGATGGCACTCGGCCTAATGAGCAGATTGCAAGAGAAAGGAATTCGTATCCCTGAAGATATTTCAGTGATCGGCTATGACAACATCGAGTTGGCTGAATACTTCTCTCCGCCGTTAACAACGGTTCACCAACCCAAACGTCGTGTTGGTAAGAACGCTTTCGAAATTTTGTTAGAACGCATTAAAGATAAAGACCATGAAAAGCGTGTGTTCGAAATGCATCCTGAAATTGTTGAGCGAAGCACAGTTAAAACGTTAAATTAATTGATAAATTCAGTTTAATATAATTAAGCGCACCTTTAGGTGCGCTTTTTTTATCAACAACACGAATGAACCTGGTATCATACTGGAAAGATCATTAATTGAAGCAATATCACATTTTGAAATAACAAGTGTGAGCCTCATTCAACAAAAACTTTATTCTATTCAATCAGTCACGCACAGGGCAAATCACTTGAAAGAGTGAGACGCAAAGCTTCCGGCCTAAACCACTCGTTGGTATGGTAGCGGGGTTACCGATGGCAAAATGCAGTAACTACTAATAATTTAGTAATTTACGGCTAATTGACAATTTAATTGCAACATTTTGCTAATCTCTCGGACCTGCTTATTTGGTGGCGTAGTTCAAATACACCGAGATAAATAACATGGATAAACCGATACTAAAGGATTCAATGAAATTATTTGAATCCCTAGGAAAAATAAAATCACGCTCGATGTTTGGTGGCTTCGGTCTTTTTGCTGATGACACTATGTTTGCTCTGGTTGTAAATGACCAGTTGCACATACGAGCAGACAAATGCACAACGAAACAGTTCGAACAACAAGGGTTTCAACCGTACGTCTACAAAAAACGTGGTTTCCCTGTCGTTACTAAATATTTCGCTTTACCTGAAGGCCTGTGGCAAGACCAAGAGAAAATCTTGCAGCTTGCAACGACGTCTCTGGGTTTTGCTAAAGAAGAAAAAGCTGAGCAATCTTCAGCTAAGCCTACTCGACTCAAAGATCTGCCCAACCTTCGACTCGCCACTGAGCGTATGTTGAAAAAAGCAGGGATCGATTCCGTAGAACGTTTATATGAATCTGGCTCTGTAAACGCATTTAACGCCATCAAAGAATCACATGCGTCTTCTGTCAGTATTGAACTACTTTGGGCGTTAGAAGGCGCGATCAATGGCACACATTGGTCTGTTATACCGCAGCAGCGTCGTGAAGAGCTTATCAATCGCGTCAATTAACATTGTCAGTGCAATCTATATAGATAACTAAGCCGCATTTTTGCGGCTTTTTTTATATCTGGTGAAAGTTATTCTATGCTTTGCCTGTCTATCTATACTAGTGGTATACATTGAAAAACTAATGGTATGCATTGAAAATTTAGAGGAAGTATCAATGAGTAAAAAAATGATATTGGGTATTGTGTTGGTCATAACCATCGTCTTGTTAGGCGTCAATTTCGGCCAGTACTTAACGCTTGAAAATGCAAAAGCCCAGCAAGCTGTTTTGAATGACTACATCGAGAGCAATTTCATTGCCGCTGCCGCTATCTATTTTGTCGCGTATGTCATGATTACGGCTTTCTCAATTCCTGGCGCTGCCGTTGTTACGCTGTTAGGCGCTGCGCTGTTTGGGTTTTGGAACAGTTTACTGCTGGTGTCTTTCGCGAGCGCTATTGGCGCAACCCTCGCCTTCTTAAGTAGCCGTTACTTGTTACGTGACTGGATCCAAACCAAGTTTGGCGACAAGTTAGCCACCATCAATAAGGGCGTTGAGAAAGACGGTGCATTTTACTTATTCTCGCTACGTCTAATTCCTGTTTTCCCATTTTTCCTTATCAATCTATTGATGGGTCTAACACCGATGTCGGTGAGTCGTTACTATATTACTAGCCAAATCGGTATGTTGCCGGGTACCGCTGTTTTCTTGAATGCCGGAACTCAACTCGCAGAAATTGATTCACTTTCGGGCATCGTGTCTCCCTCAGTACTGTTGTCATTTGCCTTACTGGGTGTGTTCCCAATTATTGCTAAATGGTTGATGAACAAATTTCGCTCAGCACCTGTCGCTGAGTAACGTATATAGCTAAATAACTAAGAAACTAAGTAACGCATACAGCCAAATAAGGTTCTATTTCAATGAAAATCTTCAGTGCATCGAATCCGACAGAAGCTCATATCATCTGTGGATTGTTAGAAAGTGAGAATATTGCGTGTGAAGTCCGTGGTGAGGGTTTGTTTGGTTTAAAAGGTGAAATCCCATTTACCGAAGATACAGACCCTTACGTATGGTTACATGAGCCAGAACTCGCTAGTAAAGCCCGCACGATCGTCAATGACTACCAAAAACAGCAAGATTCGATCATCTATGAAGAGTGGCGTTGTGGTGAGTGTCATGAAATCAATGAAGCACAATTCGGGTCTTGTTGGCAGTGCGGCGCTGCTTCGCCTGAATAGCAAAGTTTCAGTTATTACAGACACGATTCGGTCAAATACCTCCTCCAAATAAAAACGGGAAGCTAAATTAGCTTCCCGTTTTTATTTTAATTCTATTGGATCATCGAGCCTGATAACCAACCCAGAGAATCACTGAATTTGCTTTTGGATAAAAGCGATAGATTGTTGATTGAATTCTTCAGGATTTTCTACATTACATACATGCCCACAGTTGGCAATTTCTACCAACTCGCTCGACTCGTGCGCTTCGACCATTTCTTTAACGGGTTTTATGAACATGTAATCGCGCTCGCCCATCAAATACAAAGTCGGAATCGGCAACTCCCTGTCTTTAAAGTATTTCATCAATGGGTTCACATCAGCCGTGAGGATAAACCAGCGCTTGAACTCTTTTTGGCACAGCTTTTTCGCTTCGCGGATAAACAGGTGACGTGATTCTTTCTGACTTTTTTGCGGCATCACAACATAAGCAAAAAGGCTGTATAGCCACATATAAGGAATGATGTGCTTACTCAGGTTTCCTAATTTGATTAAGACTTGAGATCGAGTGTTGAGTTTAGTGACAGCACCACCAAGCACCATCGAACGTACTCTGCTTGCCGCCAGTTCGGCCACGTTACGAACGATAATTGTACCCAAAGACATACCAACAAAGTGTGCGGATCGGATTTTTAGATGATCTAACACTTTAAGAATATCGAGCGTTACTGATTTGAACGTATAACGGTTCGAAATCAGATCTTTAAGTATGTTGTCTGATTTACCGTGCCCTCTCAAGTCAATGAGAAGCAAGTTGAAATGCTGTTTATACGCTTTGATCTGCTTAAACCAAATGGAGGAACTGCCCCCTGCGCCATGCACAAACACAACCCACTGATCACTCGTAGGGTGAGTAAATGTTTTATGAAATAATAAACTCTCAGACATACCTATCGCTTAATTTATTTATGGAGCTAAGCCTCATCACAAGGCGATGACTAAGGATATCACGCAATTAAGAATTTTAAGTGATAATAGTGTCAAACCCAACACTAGTCATGTGAATACCTGACCACCTTTTCTACCTGACTAAAATGAGTTTGCAAGCTTTGTCTTTGGAAACGTGATGTGATCTGACCAGAAAAAAAAGGCACTCTATCAGCAGAGCGCCTTCTTTTATTATGAACAGTTGTTATTCAACAACTATATTTTAAAGCTAAGTCAACAAGTTAAAATGCAGAATGGTACATCGCAAGATATTCTTCTGCCGCATCTTCCCAACTAAAATCTTGTTGCATCGCGTAAAGTTGAACGCGCTTAATTTCAGATGGATTTTGAGCATAAAGTAGTAATGAGCGATGTAATACCGCTAGTAATGCTTGCGGTGTTGGTTCTTCAAAAGCAAAGCCTGTTGCTATCTCGGGATCCTGATCGTAATCATTCACACTGTCCTTTAAACCACCAACAGAGCGCACAATAGGCAAAGTGCCGTAAGCCATGCTGTAGATTTGGTTCAAGCCACAAGGCTCAAATTCAGAAGGCATCAAGAAAAAATCAGAGCCCGCTTCAACCAAATGCGCTAGTTCATTATTGTAGGCTTCTACGAATGAGAACTTGTCTGAATGAAGTGCTGATAACTCTTTCAATTGACTCGCCAAAACCGGATCACCAGTACCGACAATCACGATCTGCAATTCGTTTTTCAAGAACTGCTCGATGACAGGCAGTAAGTAATGAACGCCTTTTTGGTTGGTCAGACGACAAACCATGCCATAAACCGCACAATCGGTAACGGGTAAACCAACATCTTGTTGCAGTTTTTGCTTACAAGCAGATTTTCCACGAGTCATGCTGTGTTTCGTTGCTTTGAATTTACGAGGAAGGGAAGCGTCTGTTTCCGGGTTCCAAGCTCCATAATCACAACCGTTGAGAATACCAAATAAGTCGGCCGAACGATGTTGGAACTCTGCTGCCATGCCATGACTACCTAACTCCGTTTTCAGCTCTTCCGCATACGTTGGGCTTACTGCATTGACCTTATCGGCACACATCACCCCTGCTTTTAGCATGGTGACATGCGTGTCACTTACAGATGCTTCTGGCACATTGTAACTGTGCATCTCTGGCAGACATTGCAGTTCATCGTATGCGAACACCCCTTTGAAAACTGCATTGTGAATCGAGATAACACTGCGCGTATTTTCAAAGAAATCATGTTGTTGATAACGTGATTTAAGCAAGAAAGGCACAAAGCCTGTGTGCCAGTCATTTGCATGAATGATATCAGGTTGGAACGCGAGCTTAGGAAGCATATCCAAACAAGCCGTACTGAAGAACGAAAAGCGCTCTCCGTTATCAGCATACGCTTGATTGTTCTCTGCGTACATTTCAGGACGGTCAAAATACTTGTCACATTCAATAGCGAAGATTTGAACACCTTCGACACTCAACTTTTTGACTTGATAAGCAGTATGAGGCCAATGATCGAGCTCGGTCGACAAAATCACTTCAGCTGAATCAATGTTTGGAATGTTTCTATAAGCAGGGATGGTCACTCGAACATCTTGTTCGAGTGTTTGTAACGCTTTTGGCAGTGCCTTGGCTACATCAGCCAAGCCACCACTTTTAATCAAGCCTTCAACTTCAGACGCTACAAAAAGTACCGAGAGAGTCTTAGTAACCAACTCGAGCTCCTTTGGAAATAACTACTACACCATCGTCAGAGACATGGTAATGCTTTTTATCTTCTTTCAGGTTTACGCCAATCTGTGTTCCAGGTGCGATATCTGCATCTTTATCGACGATGACACGACGAAGTACGCAACCTTCACCCACTTTCACATCACCGAGTAAGATACTCTCACTAATATCACACGCTGATGCGATATTACTGCGGAAACCCAATACACACTTCTCAATGCGAGAGCCACGTACATAGCTGCCGTTACACACTAAGCTATCGATGATCTGAACACGGCCGTTTGCCGAATCAGTAAACGTAGCCGGCGGTAGTGGCGGATAGTATGTATGTAGTGGCCACTTGCGGTTGTATAGCGAGAATGGCGCATCTTTCTCAAGAAGATCCATATGAGCTTGCCAGTACGCGTCAATCGTACCTACATCGCGCCAATAAACTTCTTCTTTCTCACCAGTAATACGGTTAGTACTGAAGTCATAAACAAACACATCACCACGCGGAACCATGTTTGGAATGATGTCTTTTCCGAAATCATGTGTCGAGTCTTCTTTATCTGCATCTTCAACAAGTTCTGCGAACAACTCGTTAGCTTCAAATACGTAGTTACCCATAGACACAAGCGCAGACTCCGGGTCACCTGGAATTGGTTTCGGGTTAGCCGGTTTCTCTTCAAAACCAATCATACGGCCTTCAGCATCCACTTCGATAACGCCGAATTCAGATGCTTCAGCAAGCGGCATACGCAATGCAGAAACGGTTAAAGCCGCTTTCTTCTCTTTATGGAAATCAAGCATCTGCTTAATGTCCATTTTGTAAATATGATCTGATCCAAAAATACAAACTTGATCAGGTTCTTCCAACTGCATGAAGCGAAGGTTTTGATAAATAGCATCTGCTGTACCTTCATACCAACGCTTACCTGTACGCATTTGCGCAGGGATTGGGTCGATAAAACGGTCGGTTATACCACTGATATTCCAACCTTTTTTCATGTGATGGAACAGTGATTGTGACTTAAACTGTGTTAATACGTAGATCTTCATTAGATCAGCATTAACGAAGTTATTCAGAGCGAAATCAATTAAGCGGTAACTACCACCGAAAGGAACCGAGGGTTTGCTGCGAGATTCAGTTAAAGGTCTTAAGCGAGAGCCTTCACCACCAGCAAGAATCATTCCCAATACACCAGCCATTTTATTCTCCATATATTTATAGCTTGTCGATGTTAGTGCTCTAAGAGGTATCTTCCTCTGGGGGATGAGCACCAACACTTATTTCGGTACTTAACGAATATCCATTCACATGCAGTGAAAATATCCTAAGCCAAACGTTGTTAAGTGTGCACTATTGTTTGCACTTGGTTTTATATACGTTATCGACTTTCCGGCCGATTTCAATTTTTAATACGCCATTCTGTGTTATGTAAGCCGATTGCTTTCCTAAGACTTAAAGCAGCTCACATTACACTGTTTTTATGAAACATTAAGTTAACACTCGGAATACATCAGGTATACAACTAAAACCTGATCTGTGACTTACAATATTTTAATTAAGTTACAATCACATTAAAGTTGCATAATTAAAGATTATTATCCATTTCATTTATTTCATGACCTGAATTTAACAAATAGACACAGGTAAGGCCGACGATCGAGAGACAGCATAATTAGTCATATTTAGATCAAAAAAAAGCAGCCTAATGGCTGCTTTTTCATCAATAAAATGCCAACCCATATCAGATCGGGTCACACATTCAGTTACTTCTCTTTAGGCTTTTTACGCTTATCCGTAACTTCCCACTTACCGTCGATGTACAAAGCGGTCCAACCTGAAGGTTTACCGTCCACTTCGGTACGAACGTAGTTTTCTTTTGTCTTACGACTAAAACGAACTACTGTCGGCTTGCCATCAGGATCAGCAACCGGTGCTGATGCCAGATACTGGAATTTAGGTGAAATACGGTCTTTAAAACGAACCAGCTCTTCCACTAATGGTGCACGTGTTTCACGTGATTTAGGGAAATTACTCGCGGCCATAAACAGACCAGAAGCCCCGTCACGAAGTACGAAGTATGCATCTGAATTTTCACATGGGAGTTCAGGGAAATGCACTGGGTCTTCTTTCGGTGGCGCTACTTCACCATTTTTCAGAATCTTCCGAGTGTTCTTACAATCTTCACTCGTACAGTCCATGTATTTACCGAAACGACCATTCTTCAAAACCATGTCAGAACTACATTTGTCACACTCAACAAGCGGACCATCATAGCCTTTCACTTTGAATTCGCCGTGTTCAACCACATAACCTTCACAGTTAGGGTTGTTACCACACACGTGCATCTTACGCTTATCATCGATCAGATAAGCATCCATTGCCGTTTCACAAATCGGACAACGCTTTTTCGCTCGAAGTGCTGCGGTTTCAACGTCTTCTTCAAGAACGTTGATAATACCGTCTTCATCGCCAAGGTTGATGGTTGTCTTACAGCGCTCTTTTGGTGGAAGTGCATAACCAGAACAACCTAGGAATACGCCAGTCGAAGCTGTACGAATACCCATTTTACGACTACAAGTTGGACACTCAATATCGGTTTCAACGATATGATTTGGCTTCATGCCACCAGCGTCTTCATCTAAATCGGCTTTTTCCAAATCGCCTGTAAAGTCTTCGAAGAAGTTATCTAGCACGCCTTTCCAGCTTGCTTCGCCTTCTGCAATTTGGTCTAACTTCTGCTCCATACGAGCCGTAAAGTCATAGTTCATTAGGTCATTGAAACTGCCATCTAGACGGTCAGTAACAATTTCACCCATCTTCTCAGCATAGAAACGACGCTGTTCAACTTTTACATAACCACGGTCTTGAATCGTAGAGATGATTGATGCGTACGTTGAAGGACGACCAATACCACGCTTCTCAAGCTCTTTAACTAGCGCCGCTTCAGTAAAACGGGCTGGCGGCTTAGTGAAGTGCTGTTTAGGGTCTAATGCGATTAGGTCTAGCTTTTCACCAACCTGTACAGCAGGAAGAATCGTATCTTCATTTTTACCCATTGGACGTTGAACGCGAGTCCAACCATCAAATTTAAGAATACGACCTTTCGCTTTTAACGTGTACTCATCCGCTTTAACGCTTACCGTCGTTGAATCGTACTGCGCAGGTGTCATTTGACATGCAACAAATTGATTCCAAATCAGCGAGTAAAGCTTGTGTGCGTCTGCGTCTACGCCGTTTAGGTCTTCAGACTTAACATCTACACTTGAAGGACGAATCGCTTCGTGAGCCTCTTGTGCGCCCTCTTTGCTGCCGTATACAAGCGCCTTCGGTGGAAGGTATTGTGCGCCAAACTCAGAACCAATATATTCACGAGCGGCTTCTACAGCTTCTGAACTCAAGTTAGTTGAGTCAGTACGCATATAAGTGATGTAACCCGCTTCATACAAACGTTGAGCCAACATCATGGTTTTCTTTACGCCGTAACCAAGACGTGTGCTCGCCGCTTGTTGCAGAGTCGACGTGATGTAAGGTGCAGACGGCTTACTCTTAGTTGGGCGGTCTTCACGTTTACATACTTCGTATTGCGCTTTTTCTAAAACGCTTACTGCAGCTTGTGTTTGCGCTTCATTATCAGGTTTAAACGCAACACCGTCTTTTTGAGCGACTTGCAGTCTGAAATCTGTTTTCTCTGCCGTTTTGGTATCAGCATGCACATCCCAGAACTCTTCAGGGATAAAAGCGTTGATCTCGCGCTCACGTTCAACCAGTAGTTTTACAGCTACAGATTGAACACGGCCAGCGGATAGGCCTCGTGCTACTTTTTTCCAAAGCAGTGGTGACACCATAAAGCCAACAACACGGTCCATAAAACGTCGTGCTTGTTGTGCGTTTACGCCGTCGATATTTAGCTCACCTGGAGTTTCGAAAGCTTGCTGAATAGCATTTTTAGTAATTTCGTTAAAAACCACTCGTTTGTATCGCGTTTCATCACCACCGATGATCTCACGAAGGTGCCATGCGATAGCTTCTCCTTCGCGGTCCAAATCGGTTGCGAGATAAACATGGTCTGCGTTCTCAGCCAGTTTTTGCAATTCAGCAACGACTTTTTCTTTGCCCGGTAAGATTTGGTAATTCGCTTCCCACTCTTGATAAGGGTTGATACCCATCTTTTTAATAAGCGCTTTGCGATCTTTTTCTTTCTTGATACGAGCTTTATCTTCTGGGCTCATACCCTTGGTTGAAACTGCAGCAGCCTTCTGACCTGTACTTTGACCCGCCGTTGGTAAATCACGAACGTGACCTACACTCGACTTAACGACAAAGTCTTTGCCAAGATATTTATTGATAGTTTTAGCCTTGGCTGGCGACTCCACTATAACGAGCGATTTACCCATATTGACTCTAACGTCCTTAATCACGATGCTTCAACACCAACAATTTTACTTGTGGGCTTTTACGCATGATATTCTAAATTCATTGCTTCTTTTTTTACTATTGTGCGAGATTACTAGAAGATCAACCGCTTTTTTCAAAATTGGATCTGATCGCTCGACAATTCGACGACTCATAGAGAAAAGAGTCACAATATAAAGAAGCTATAAAGTACTCACTAAGAATACTTGCAAGAGCCTATTCATCAGGCATTACGTCTAAACGCGCTCATACTAAGCTTGTCGGCGAATCTAACGCGAGCCCCATTCAATTATTTTTGTCATAAATCACAAAATAAATTGTGGATGTTTGAAAAGACTCTCTTAATCGGTTGTGAAATCATTGAATTTCTAGTTCGACACCATAAACTCAACGATATATTCAGTTATCAGAGATAAACTCATGACAAAGAAAGTAATAGCAGAATTTGATTTACTGCTTATCGCAAACCAAATTATCCAATCACATGATGACTACATTGAAGGCATGCGCGCAAACAGCGTAGTAGAAAAAGACGATGTACTCATTTTCAAAGGTGAATACTTCTTAGACAACAACGGAATGCCGACAGAAAATACAACCGCGGTATTTAACATGTTTAAGTACTTGGCGCATCACCTTTCGAAAGAATTTACAATTCAGCAATAATTAAAAAGCTTGCCATCTAGGCAAGCTTTTTTGTTCCTGGACCTTTATATACTTATCATTTTTATAGACTTAGTATTTTTATAGACTCAGCATTTTCAGCTTATCGAAGTAGTCAGGGAATGTCTTGGATGTACAACCTGGATCATTGATCGTCACCGGGGTGTCACTCAAAGCAACCAATGAGAAACACATCGCCATGCGGTGATCATCGTAAGTATCAATCGCCGCGTGCGTCAGTTCAGCCACAGGGTTAACAATGATGTAGTCTTCACCCTCTTCCACCTCAGCGCCTACTTTACGTAGTTCTGTTGCCATTGCCGCTAAGCGATCCGTCTCTTTCACACGCCAGTTGTAAACATTGCGGATTGCGGTTGTTCCCTTAGCAAACAAAGCCGTTGTCGCAATTGTCATCGCCGCATCTGGAATATGGTTGTAGTCCATATCAATGCCTTTTAGCTCACCACAACGAGAGATAACGTAGTCATCACCCCATTCAATTTCAGCACCCATTTTCTCAAGTGCATCAGCGAATTGGATATCACCTTGGATACTGTTTTTGCCAATACCTGTCACTTTAATCTCGCCACCTTTGATAGCAGCGGCTGCAAGGAAATATGACGCAGATGATGCATCACCTTCAACCAAGAAATCACCGGGTGCTGTGTAAGATTGCCCGGTTAGAATCACAAATTCTTGGTAGTCATTGTTGATAACATCCACACCAAATTGCTTCATGATATGCAGCGTAATATCGATGTAAGGCTTAGAAACCAATTCACCCTCGATTTTGATGGTTACTTCGCCTTCAGCTAAAGGTGCAGCCATCAAAAATGCCGTCAAGAATTGACTAGAGATAGAACCGTCGATAGAAACCGTACCACTCTTCAGACCGGTACCTGTGATCTTCAATGGTGGATAGTTTTCGTTTTCTAAGTATTCAACGTCGGCACCGGCTTCTCTCAGTGCAGTCACTAAGTGACCAATTGGACGCTCTTTCATACGTGGTTCACCAGTAAGAACGTATTCACCGCGACCTAAACAAAGTGCAGCAGCCAATGGACGCATTGCTGTACCCGCGTTACCTAAGAAAAGCTCTAGGGCTTTGTCACTTGAAAATGCACCACCAACACCTGTCACTTCACAAACTGTTTTGTCTGCAGACAACTGATAATCAACACCTAACTGTGTTAATGCATTCAACATATGACGAATGTCATCACTGTCTAGTAAGTTTGTTAGGCGAGTTGTTCCCGTTGAAAGTGCAGCCAAAAGAAGCGCACGATTAGAAACACTTTTTGAGCCAGGTAGGTTAACTTCCCCGCTCACTTTCTGAATTGGTTGTAACGTAAGGCTTTCCATTAGTTCTTATAGTCCTTGTACCACCCGAAGTCACTGGCGCGTATTTATTTTCGGGTGATGAATAATTCTTCGTACTTGCAGACTAACGAACTTTTCCAACGAACTCCAGAGCTAATCCCCTCGATAAAGGCGATTAATTAGCCAACCAAACACATTTGCATACTAGTACGCTAGATCAACTCGAACGCCATCCGAAAAATAGAGAATCCGCACATCATCACCTCTATTGAACAACATCGAATTGTCAACGTCTTGAATGATGTTAACCAGATTGTCATCCTTGGTTTTAACCAATAATTCAACGAGTTTATATTCCACCCGATATTGCGTATTGCCGCGATTACGAGCGATCCCCGCCCCCGCTACAGCACCAACCGCCGTTGCGACTTCTTTACCTGTGCCGCCACCAAACTGATTACCAACCAAACCACCAATTGCCGCACCCAACAAGGTTTCCCAACCATTCGCTTTCGACTCTACGATCTCCTGTTGGGTAATGTACCTGACCGTATCAACCTCACCGTAAACGACCTCATTCACTGGTCTGGCTTGGTTTCTGTTGTAAGCTGCATTTGCCAACATGGGCAAAACAAGTAAAATCCAAAGCAACTTCTTCATGGTAAAACTCCTAAAGACCTCTTGGTCAGTGATTAATCTGTAATGCGGTACTTATGACTATATACCTAACCGAACTTGATACTACTAGTATAGAGTTTCCTTCGCCCTTCGACGCGCTTGATGAACCCAACGGTCTACTCGCGTTCGGTGGTGATTTGTCACCGATGCGAATTTTGAACGCTTATAGCCAAGGTATATTTCCATGGTATGGCCCAGGAGAGCCTATACTTTGGTGGAGCCCTGCACCGCGAGCGGTATTTAATCCTAAGACATTCGAACCATCAAAAAGTCTTAAAAAATTTCAAAGAAAGCATAATTACCGTGTCAGCATCAACCAAGCGACGGACAGAATAATTGGTTATTGCTCTTCACTGAGACCCGAAGAGGAAACTTGGTTAAACAATGACATGCAAGCAGCCTACCGTGAACTCGCTTCATTAGGGTTCTGCCACTCAGTTGAGGTTTGGCAAGATGATGAACTGATCGGCGGACTTTACGGGTTACAAAGAGGCCAAGTCTTTTGCGGTGAATCGATGTTCAGCCTGAAGACTAATGCCTCTAAAATTGCGCTATGGTACTTTTGCGAGCACTTTACACAATTCGGCGGACAACTCATTGATTGCCAAGTCATGAACCCACACTTGGAATCCTTGGGCGCTATCGAGGTTGATAGGGATGAATTCCTGAGTTCTCTTCGATTACTCAAAGAAACGTCCGTTAACGATGCATGTTTTAAAAAACAATGGCTAAAGGAAATGCCTTAATGAATCCAGATTTACAACAAATCAGAATTGGATTAACAGACAATCACGCTTGCAGTTACTTACCCCACCTCGAAGAAAGAGTGGCAGTCACGCTTGATGAACACATGCACACCGCAGATAACTATGAAGTTCTACTTGCGAATGGATTTCGCCGCAGTGGAACAACCATTTATAAACCACATTGCGATAATTGCTCATCGTGCCAAGCGATTCGACTGTCGATTCCCGAGGTCAAGTTTTCCAAGAGCCAACGACGAATACTCAACAAGGCCAAAGCGCTGCGTTGGGAGCTGAAAGATGAAATGGATGACAACTGGTTTGACTTGTATAGCCGCTATATAACCGCTCGCCACCGTTCGGGAACCATGTATCCACCGAAGAAAGAAGAGTTTCTGCATTTCTCTAAAAATGAATGGCTTGCTACAAAGTTCATGCACATCTATGATGAGGGGCAGTTAGTCGGCATTGCCGTTACAGACATCATGTCTCACTGTACGAGCGCGTTTTATACCTTCTTCGACCCTGATATCGACATTTCCATGGGAACTCTTGGCGTTCTATTCCAGATCCAACATGCCCAGAAAGAACAAAAACAATGGTTATATTTGGGTTATCAAATCGATGAATGCCCTGCGATGAACTATAAAGTACGATTTCAACGTCATCAAAGGCTAGTAAATCAGCGGTGGCGAGGGTAGAATACGCGACAACTTTACATATTTTGATTTTAACGGCACAATCAAGCCGTTGAAAACCGCCAAATTTCGAAAGAGGATTAGATGGCTAAAGAAGACGTAATCGAGATGCAAGGCACTGTCCTTGATACTCTACCAAACACAATGTTCCGTGTTGAGCTTGAAAACGGTCACGTAGTGACAGCACACATCTCTGGTAAAATGCGTAAGAACTACATCCGTATTCTTACTGGTGATAAAGTAACTGTTGAGATGACTCCATACGACCTTTCTAAAGGCCGCATCGTCTTCCGTGCTCGTTAATTTTTAATTACCGAATACGATAAGAAGCGGAGCCCTCAAGGCTCCGTTTTTTATCGCCTGAACTTTTTACCACTCCAACAACACCAACCTCGCATCTAGCATCTAGCATCTAGCATCTAGCATCTAGCATCTAGCATCTAGCATCTAGCAAGCATAAAAAACGCACAACCGAAGTCATGCGTTTAATATCGTAATTAACTGTACCCAGTGCTCTTTATAAGCCGTTAGTGTTTAAGAAGTATGCCTAATGCATAACCTCTTCTTTCGCACCAACATAGATGAAATCCAGTTCGTCTTTTTTCAGAGATACTTTAACCGTACCGCCGTCAACCAAACTTCCGAACAGCAACTCATTAGCAAGAGGCTTTTTAAGCTTCTCTTGAATCACTCGTCCCATCGGACGAGCGCCCATGGTCTTGTCATAGCCTCTTTCAGCTAACCAATGACGAGCATCCTCAGAAACCTCTAAAGATACACCACGAGCGTCCAGTTGGACCTGAAGCTCAACAATGAATTTATCAACAACTTGACTGATCACACTTGGATCAAGGCTGTTGAACCAGATGATATTATCAAGACGGTTACGGAACTCAGGAGTAAATACCTTCTTAATTTCACTCATTGCGTCTGGCGCATGATCTTGCTGGATCAAACCGATCGATTTCTTCTCGGTTTCTGCAACACCAGCGTTGGTCGTCATCACTAGGATCACATTGCGGAAATCTGCTTTGCGACCGTTGTTGTCGGTTAGCGTACCGTTGTCCATCACCTGTAATAACAAGTTAAAGATATCTGGGTGTGCCTTCTCGATCTCATCAAGTAGCACAACAGAGTGTGGGTTCTTGATAACAGCATCGGTTAGCAGACCACCTTGATCATAACCAACATAACCAGGAGGCGCACCGATCAAGCGGCTTACCGAGTGACGCTCACCGTACTCAGACATATCAAAGCGCAGAAGCTCAATACCCATCAATTTAGACAGTTGAACAGTCACCTCTGTTTTACCGACACCAGTAGGGCCAGCAAACAAGAATGAACCAACAGGTTTATTGTCTGCTCCCAACCCTGCACGAGTTAGCTTGATCGCTTCGCTCAATACATCGATCGCTGGGTCTTGTCCGAATACCAACATTTTCATGCGGTCATCCAGTTTCTGCAGCGTATCTTTGTCTGAAGACGATACTGACTTCTCAGGAATACGCGCCATTTTCGCAACCATTGACTCAATATCAGCCACGCTTACCGTTTTCTTACGACGACTTGCAGGCGCCAAACGACTACGAGCACCCGCTTCATCAATAACGTCAATCGCCTTATCTGGAAGGTGACGTTCATTAATATACTTAGCAGACAACTCCACAGCGGCACGTAACGCTTTGTTGGTGTAACGTACTTCGTGATGAGCTTCGTATTTTGGCTTCAAGCCAATCAGAATTTTGGTTGTATCATCTAGCGATGGTTCAACAATATCGATTTTCTGGAAGCGACGAGATAAAGCACGCTCCTTCTCAAAAATACTGCTGTACTCTTGGTAAGTGGTTGAGCCAATACAACGTAATTTACCGCTGCTTAATAGCGGTTTAATTAGGTTTGCCGCATCCACCTGACCACCCGATGCTGCACCCGCACCAATAATGGTATGGATCTCATCGATGAACAGGATAGCGTCTTCTTCTTTCTCGAGTTGCTTCAGAATCGCTTTAAAGCGCTTCTCAAAGTCACCACGATATTTCGTTCCCGCAAGCAATGAACCAATATCCAAAGAGTAAATCACGCTGCTCTGAATGATTTCAGGGACTTGGCCTTCAACGATGCGCCATGCAAGACCTTCAGCGATAGCAGTTTTACCCACACCCGCCTCTCCCACTAATAGAGGGTTGTTCTTACGACGACGACACAGAACTTGAACGGTACGTTCTAGCTCTTTGTCACGACCGATTAGTGGGTCAATGTTACCTTGCTTCGCTACTTCGTTAAGGTTGGTCGCAAAATTTTCTAGACGATCTTCTGAGTTAGCTTCTTCGGCATTCTCTGCACCACCAAATGAATCAGGAGATGAACCGCTATCGCCTTCATTGCTGCCTTTGGTAATACCGTGTGAAATAAAATTCACTATGTCTAAGCGGCTGATGTCGTTTTTCTTAAGAAGATATGCCGCGTGAGATTCTTGCTCACTAAAAATAGCCACAAGTACATTTGCACCTGTTACTTCGCTGCGACCTGAAGATTGAACGTGAAAAACAGCGCGCTGAAGTACTCGTTGAAAGCTCAGCGTGGGCTGGGTTTCACGAGTCTCGTCGCTTTCAGGGATGAGTGGGGTCGTTTGGTCGATAAAAATATCGAGCTCATTGCGAAGAGCATCGAGATCAGCCTGACAAGCTTGGAGCGCTTCCTTGGCCGCATCATTTTCTAATAATGCTAGTAGGAGGTGTTCGACAGTCATGAATTCATGTCGCTTGTCTCGCGCACGAGAAAATGCGCCATTTAAACTCGTCTCTAATTCTTTATTTAGCATAAGTACCTCCTAAGGGAACAACAGTGTTGTTCGAGCAATTTACACTTGCTCCATTGTACATAGTAGCGGATGCTCATTTTCCTTTGAGTACATCGTTACCTGCGCTACCTTTGTTTCCGCTATTTCAGCACTGTATGTGCCGCAAATAGCTTTACCTTCATAATGAACCTTGAGCATCACTTCCGTTGCTTTTTCGATATCTAGTGAGAAAAATCGCTCTAGGATCTCGATTACAAAGTCCATGGGCGTGTAGTCATCGTTATGTAATACAACGTTATACATTGCCGGTGGCTTTACTTTAGTTCTCTCTTTCTCCAGTAAATCTGAGCCTGGAGATGCCCATTCAAAGTTTCTGCTCATATTAGCTTTGCTAAGGGTTATTTTTCGGAAGTCGTGAATGTTTAGTTAACTCAAATTTACCACATTCACGCATTACGGTGTACTAAGAAACTGCACCAAGAAACAGTACCAAAAAATATTCCTCTATACTGAGCCTAATCCACCATTTCCATCGCTGCAAATAAAAGATCTCGATTAACAGGATTAACATATGTGATTGATTAAAAAGACACCACAACTATTGATGGTGACGATAAGATCGTCGTTAAGTTACTATTTAGTTAATAGTATGCAGCCAATCTCGAATGTGATTTGTTATTAAAATTGATCATTTTTATACCAATTTGCTATTGACTGTACTCAATCATTAGCTACATTGGAGCTAAAAGGTTTTTCTGATACAACTTCGTAACACGATTCTAAACCTAGTAATAAGCGTTAAAAATTTATAATAAGGAATAATTACGCAGGGTAGCGTTAATTTCCGTAAGCAATGTATGAGATTCAAGCTATCAGCTGAAATTGTTTAGTTGATAGGAATAATATCAATCGAACTTACATTGATTTGATATAACAACGTTAGTAACAAAATGCATGAGGGATGTATAGCATGGCTACAGGTACAGTAAAATGGTTTAACAATGCCAAAGGGTTTGGTTTTATTTGTCCAGAAGGTGAAGATGGCGATATTTTCGCGCACTACTCCACAATACAAATGGAAGGTTATCGAACCTTAAAGGCAGGTCAACAGGTCGATTATGAAGTAGAAAGTGGACCTAAAGGCTCCCATGCTAGCTCCGTTGTTCCTGTAGAAGGCAGCGCCGTAAAATAGGCGATTGCCAAACATGTAGACCTCTATCAGTCTTAATAAACGACTGTCAGGTAAGCAGAACATTGAAACCGCTCATTTCATACCTGTAATACAGGCTTAAATGGGCGGTTTTTCGATCTGAGAGCTAAAAGCTATTCACCAGTACAAATCGTCCGAGAGATCCCTTTAGCAGGTCTAGGTCTAGGTCTAGGTCTAGGTCTAGGTCTAGGTCTAGGTCTAGGAAGCATTATGAATAAAAAAAGACGCTTTAACGTTATCATTAAAGCGTCTTTCGTTTTGACTTTATCTGTGACTTAACTGCCAGACCAAGCAACTCGTTAGTAAATCATGTTCATGACTTACTAACGATGAGTCCAATCACTATGCGTCAATAAATGCGTTTAGCGTTGAGCTTGGGCGCATTAGTGATGAAACCAATGCATCATCAAGTAGGTAATAACCGCCTAAGTCGCCAGCTGGACCTTGAGCGTTATTCAGCTCAGCAACAATAGCTTCTTCACTTTCAGCCAATTGAGTTGCAACACCTGCGAACTCAGCAGCAAGGTCAGCGTCAACCGTTTGCTCAGCCAGCGCTTTCGCCCAGTATGCTGCAAGGTAGTAGTGGCTACCACGGTTATCAAGCTCACCCACTCGACGTGAAGGGGACTTGTTGTTATCTAGGAATTCACCCGTCGCTTTATCAAGCGCGTCAGCGAGAACTTGTGCCTTAGCATTCCCCGTTACTACGCTTAGGTGCTCTAGAGATGCCGCTAGTGCCAAGAACTCACCAAGAGAGTCCCAACGCAGGTGGTTTTCTTTCTCTACTTGTTGAACATGCTTAGGCGCAGAACCGCCAGCACCTGTTTCAAACAGGCCGCCACCGTTCATAAGTGGAACAATCGATAGCATTTTAGCTGACGTACCAAGCTCTAGAATCGGGAACAAATCCGTTAGGTAATCACGTAATACGTTACCTGTAACCGAAATAGTATCTAGGCCTTCTTTGATACGAACCAGTGAGTACTGAGTTGCTTCTAAAGGAGCAAGGATCTTAATTTCAAGACCATCGGTATCATATTCAGGAAGGTAAGCGTCAACTTTCTTAATAAGCTGAGCATCATGCGCGCGAGACGCGTCTAGCCAGAATACTGCAGGAACACCCGAAGCACGAGCACGAGTTACCGCTAGCTTAACCCAGTCTTGAATCGGTGCATCTTTAACCTGACACATACGGAAGATATCACCTTCCTCTACGTCTTGCTCTAGAAGCACAACGCCTGAAGCGTCAACAACTTGAACCTGACCAGCAGCTTCAAGGATAAAAGTCTTATCGTGAGAACCGTACTCTTCGGCTTTTTGAGCCATCAAGCCAACGTTTGGTACACTACCCATCGTTGTAGGGTCGAAAGCACCATTCTCTTTGCAGAAATCAATAACTGCTTGGTAGATGCTTGCGTAGCTGCGATCAGGGATCATAGCTTTCGTGTCTTTCTGCTTACCTTCTGGATCCCACATTTGACCTGAAGAACGCAGCATTGCAGGCATAGATGCATCAACAATGATGTCGCTTGGAACGTGTAGGTTAGTAATGCCGCGATCCGAATCAACCATCGCTAGTGGTGGTTGAGTCTCGTATACCGCTTGTAGGTCAGCTTCAATAGCTTCTTTCTGCTCTTGAGGAAGCGCAGCAATTTTTGCGTATACATCGCCGATGCCGTTGTTTACATCAACACCAAGCTCTTCAAACAGTTGACCGTGCTTAGCGAATACGTCTTTGTAGTAAACCTTAACTGCATGACCAAAGATCACAGGGTCAGATACTTTCATCATCGTCGCTTTCATGTGAAGAGAAAGCAGTACACCTTGCTCTTTAGCTGATGCGATCTCTTTCTCGAAGAACGCAACCAAAGCGGCCTTGTTCATCACTGACGCATCAATGATCTCTTTATCTTGCAATGCAAAAGCGGGCTTCAGAGTTTTCTTCGCACCATCTTTACCAACGAATTCAATGCTAACTTCTGTAGCACCTTCAATTGTTACTGACTTTTCGCTGCCGAAGAAGTCTTTGTCGTCCATACTTGAAACGTGCGACTTAGAATCCGCAGACCAAGCACCCATTGAGTGTGGGTTCTTCTTCGCGTAGTTTTTAACAGAAAGTGGAGCGCGGCGATCCGAGTTACCTTCACGTAACACAGGGTTTACAGCACTGCCTTTGATTTTATCGTAAGTCGCTTTAACGGCTTTCTCTTCGTCAGTGTTTGCTTCTTCTGGGTAATTAGGAAGTGCGTAACCTTTTGACTGAAGCTCTTTGATTGTTGCTTGAAGTTGAGGAACCGATGCAGAGATGTTTGGAAGCTTGATGATGTTCGCTTCTGGTGTCTTAGCCAATTCACCTAGTTCTGCTAATGCATCACCAATACGTTGCTCTTCGTTCAGGTAGTCAGGGAAGTTGGCAATAATGCGCCCTGCAAGTGAAATGTCGCGAGTATCAACGTTAATACCAGAAGAAGCCGTAAAAGATTGAATGATAGGCAGCAGAGAGTAAGTTGCTAGCGCTGGAGCTTCGTCAGTAATGGTATAGATGATCGTTGGTTTTTCAGTAGGCATGAAATTTCCCTATAGTTCTTACAAGCTCACTTAAAGCAGTGAGAGTGTTATAAATTGACCAGTAAGCCACTCTAAGAGTGAAAACTGCTTACTCGATAGTCGTACTCTATCTTATTTTTCATGCAATCTTGACGACAGCATGAGCCAAATCCGTGAGTGCATTGTTTTAATAAAAGAGCCAGTTATAATAAGACACGAAGGTATAATTAAACAAATCAGGCTTAAGAGTCCATCAACTTGTTCTATTTTGTGTCTTTTAGGCGCGCAAATGATAGCTCAATTCCGTTTCTATGAAAACTTTTCGGCACACTTCGTTTACATTTTTGCAAGGTAGTTAACATGTCTACTCGCTCACGCAGCGCATCTCGTTCAGACAAACCGGCTCGTTCTGGTACCACATTAAAACAAAGCGGTAATAGACAGAATCAACACAGTGGCAAAAATGACACTGGCAGTTCACACAAAAAACCGCACTCCAGCAAACACCGATATAAAGGCAAACCTACCAACGCAAAGCCTAAGGTAGCACCCGAAGATCGCAAAGTAATTCTGTTCAATAAGCCTTTCGATACTCTCAGCCAGTTCACTGATGGCGAAGGTAGAAAAACGCTAGCGGATTTTATTCCCGTAAAAGATGTTTATGCTGCTGGTCGCTTAGACCGCGATAGTGAAGGTTTATTGGTCTTGACCAATGATGGCATCTTTCAAGCTAAGTTGACTCAGCCGAACTCAAAATCGACCAAGACTTACTGGGTACAGGTTGAAGGTGCGCCTTCTGAGAAAGATTTAGATAAATTGAGAAAAGGTGTTGAGCTAAAAGATGGTATGACATTACCTGCAGAAGTAGAAGTGATGCAAGAACCTCAGGTTTGGGAAAGAACTCCTCCTGTGCGCTTCAGAGCGGCGATACCAACAACATGGTTAGCGATTACCATCATCGAAGGACGTAACCGCCAGGTAAGACGAATGACGGCAAACATAGGCTTCCCTACCCTGCGTCTAATCCGCTACTCAATGGGCAATATGAACGTGGGTCAGCTTCAGCCAGGTGAATGGAAAGAGATTTAGCTCTTACTGATACAGAAAAAGTACTAATATAGCAAAAGCGAGACTCTTATTAGTCTCGCTTTTTTGTAGATGAAGATTGATTACTCTTGGTCAATCATCCATTTACGGAATTCTTTGCGTTCTTGCTTAGAAGCTTTGATATACCAAGCCTGCAATTGCTCAACATTATGTGTGTCAGCCAGTTTCACTGGTTTCTGAGTTTTGCTACTTGTTTGTGCGGCCGTATCGTTTACCACAGAAGCTAAAACCACAGCTTCCGCTGGTTTATCAAGTAACACACCATCTTTGAAATATACTGCCTTACTTTCATTGTGCTCAGCCAGTCGAGACTCTAGCCCGCCAAGCGGCGCAAAACCGGGCTTACGTTTAATAACATCTTGTTGATATTTAATGGCGACTTCATCCTGCAAAACGACCCATGATGGATTCACAGCTTCAAAGATTTTCTCAGCTTCCATATAGCTACGTACTTTTGGAGACTTAATTTCAACCTCTTCACCAGTAACATCAAAATTCAAAACATAAGGGGCCGAAGAGTAAACGCCGCTGTTACCAAATTTTTTATCAAAGCGAACTAAAACCTGGTTAAAACCTTCATTAATCTGGTTTTCGCTGATTTTATTTTGAGCAGCTTGGCCATTAATGTACAGAATTGATACGCCTTTCTGAGGCGTTAGGGTTGCCGCACTTACACTGCCAATAACGCTTGTAAGCAAGCCCAAAGCTAACATTACTTTCTTCATCATATCTCTCTTTCAAATCGAATAAACTGCTCTTTATCCTAACAAAAAAGCCACCCTAAGGTGGCTTTTTTTCTAAGGCTAAATGACTAGGTCAATTAGAATGATGCTTCAACACCAAGAGCTAAACCAGTCTTTGAATTTTTAACATCAGAGCCACCCACTTCTGCGTACACTTTAGTGTTAGGCGCAACAGCGTAAGTTGAGTTTACAAACCAAACATCTGCGTCCTTAGCGTTATCATCATGGTCACCGATTGAGTAACCAGTGTTGAAGCCCCAAAGACCCATAGTGTAACCAGCAGCAAATGCGATTGTTGAAGTGTCATCGTTAGCTTTATCAGACGTTACACCGTAGTATGCTGTAGATAGGTAAACGTTCTCGATACCAGAGAATACTAGCTCAGCACCGTAACCTTGGTGATCCATATTCGCCTTGTCAGCGTCCAGGTTAGCAACGAAAGCAGAAAGGTCGATATCAGTAAAACGGTAACCAACACGAACGTCGTAATATGTGTTGTTTGTCGCTGCAGTATCTTTCTTCGTATCGTTATCAACTTTATCTTGAACGTAACCTAATGTCGCGTACAGGTCGCCATTGTCGTAATCGTAACGAATAGCTTCGTCAGCACACTCATTTGTTGCTGCGTCTAAAAGTGTTGCAATACCAAACGCTTCATCTTTACCGATACCTAGGTCATCGACAGCTGTACATGTACGACCAAACTTGATAGAGCCCATAGTATTGTGGTATGCCGCAACATAAGCATCGCCGCTTTGAGCTTTCTTTGAGTTGGTAGACGGAGAACCGTCAAATTCCCAGTAAGCGCCAACTTTCCACTCATCATTAACCATGTATTTAATGTCAAAACCGAAATCAGCGTCTTCGATTCTTTGTTCCATTGAACTAGTCGTTAGAGAGTTCTTGTAAACAACTTCGATGTCGCCTTTCAGGTTTACCGTTACACCATCTTGGTTGTAAAGTTCGATTGCTGCGTTTGCAGAACCAGCTGCTGTCATAACTGCTAGAGCTAATAGAGTCTTTTTCATAATAAATCCACTGCCTTTTCTAAGAATGGGAGATCCTTGCCCGGTTCCCTTTTATTTTTTATGACTGGTCATTACTACTCTTTGGTAGTTAATCACCGCCACTAAATTTCGTGGTCTAGATTGCAAAAGATTATCCTGCGTGTCAAATAAACTAAAAACAAACCTAAAAAAAACAAAAATACATAAAAATCATAGGTTTACATTTTTTTTCATCATTTTACGAGCAACTTACCCTTAAATTTAAAGGGAAATATAATAGCCCAAATAAAGAACAACTCAGCATAATACTCCACTAATTTAGGTTTAAATCGTAATTAACAGAACTTAACGCCTGCATCGTGCGATTTTTTAATATATATATTTCGTAACATAAATAAAATCGTTAAGTTCCTGAAGGTTCAGTTTTTTTTTGTGAACGAGATCTACCTTTGATTCAAAAGCAAGCTATTTTGCGGTAAATGTACCGACTAGTGATATGTGCTACTATCCTCGCTCCGTTACGTAGGTCACAGTATGCTAACTACTAAAATTCAAAATTCTATACGCACCAGTTATCAAAACCTCCAAGATCAGTTGGATAACTTTGTACCTCGACGTGCTCAAAATTACCTTGTTGCAGAAATAGCGAAGACACTTTGTGGTCAATACCACAAAAGTAATCGCATGATTGTTGCTGAAGCAGGTACCGGGATCGGGAAGTCACTGGCTTATTTAATGGCAACAATTCCTGTCGCCGTGCTCAACAATCGTAAAATCGTCATTTCAACAGCGACCGTTGCGCTACAAGAACAACTCGTCAATAAAGATCTCCCTCTATATAGACGACTTACTGATAGAGAGTTTTCTTTCATCTTAGCGAAAGGAAGGCAGCGTTATTGTTGTACAGAGAAGTTGGCCGCTGCGTGTGGGGTTGATGGTGGTCAAATGGCGATGTTCGAGTCCAAACCAAAAAAGAAAGACATCGAGCAACTGCAAACCATGTACCGCAGCCTCACCCAAGGTAAATGGGATGGTGACCGTGATTCGTGGCCAAAACCTATCGACAACATGATTTGGCAGATGATTGTCAGTGATAAGCACAGCTGTAACAACAGTATGCCTACGCACAGAGACTGCCCTTTCCAAAAAGCGCGCTCAGAGCTAGATAAAGCCGACGTGATTATCGCCAACCACAGTTTAGTGATGGCTGATGCGGACCTAGGCGGCGGTGTGATACTGCCAGAACCAGAAAATAGCATCTATATATTTGATGAAGCTCACCACTTGCCACACGTAGCGAGAGATCACTCCTCTGCTGCCGCAAGCTTAAAAGGTGCTGCCTCTTGGTTAGAGCGTTTGAATCAATCGATCACTAAGCTTTCGGGGCTAGCAGACGAGAAACGTGTTCATCGATTTAGAAATGAGTTGCAAGACTCAGTACAACAACTGATCCCGACTCTGACTAAAATGAGCAAACAGTTTGACGCTAGCCACTTCGAAGATGGCTTGTATCGCTTCGAGCATGGTGACTTACCTGAATGGTTAGAAAGCGAATCGAAAGATCTCAAACAATTAACGCAAAAGGCGAGCCAAGCCGTAGCAAAAATTGCAGACTTGATTGCAGAACGAGTTAAAGACGGAGAGCTTTCAGCAAAGCTTGCAGAGCCTGCGCTTGCCGAAATTGGCTTTTATATACAAAGAACAGAAAACCTTGCTCAAGTTTGGCGATTAATGGCTGAACCTAAGAGAGAAAAAGGGGCGCCTTTGGCTCGTTGGCTTGAATTAAGCAAAGAAAGCGAGGGAGACTTTGTTGTTAATGTCTCACCATTAGAAGTCGGTTGGCAACTGGACCAACAGATTTGGAGTCGTTGTGTTGGTGCAGTGTTAGTATCTGCGACCATGAGAGCACTCAACTCTTTCAGCTTTTTTTGTCATCAATCAGGTATCAGTCAAAAAGCAGAAGATGGCGTACAATTTCTTGCTTTGGCATCGCCGTTTGATTATCAGAACCAAGCGGAGTTAATCGTGCCAGCAATGAAGTACGAGCCACAAGCACCTCAGTTTACCGAATATCTTATTGAAATTTTGCCTAAGGTAATAGAAGACAACAAAGCCAATCTCATTCTATTCTCTTCTTATTGGCAAATGAACCAAGTGGCAGAAGCTTTGGCAACAGATTTCGTTAAAAAGTCGTGGGCGTTACAGGTTCAGGGGGATACCTCACGAACTGAAATCCTAAAAAAACATAAAAAGCTCATAGACCAAGGTAAAACCAGCGTTCTTTTTGGAACGGGTAGCTTTTCTGAAGGTCTTGATCTGCCTGGCGAGCTACTTGAAAACCTTGTTATTACCAAGATCCCTTTTGGTGTTCCTACCTCACCTGTAGAGCGGGCACATTCAGAATATATTGAATCTCGTGGCGGTAATCCTTTTATGCAGATTACTGTTCCAGAAGCGAGTAAAAAGCTTATTCAATCTGTGGGTAGATTGCTGCGTAAAGAACGAGATTCTGGTAAAGTCACGATCCTTGATAGACGCATAGTCACGAAGCGATACGGAAAGTCCCTACTCGATTCGCTACCGCCTTTTAAAAGAACAATAAAATACTAATTTTCCTACCCTCGTGGTAGTTATGGGCCTGCCATCACTAGGCCCTTGCATTCACAACCCAGCATGACTAATCCCTCGATTCTTCATGTGGCTGCCCGAACAGCCGATAACGAGAACACTAGCTATTTATGGAAATGATTGAGCCAACCATGTTGGTCATACTTGCCTTGGTTGCATTTGCTGCAGGCTTTATTGATGCTGTCGCCGGTGGCGGAGGAATGTTAACTGTACCAGCTTTGCTATCGCTTGGTTTACCACCACACATTGCACTCGGTACTAATAAGCTGGCCGCAACATTCGCCTCATCAACAGCCGCTTTTACTTACTATCGCAAGAAGCTGTTCAAACCCGAATGTTGGGTCAATGCTTTCATATCTACTTTAATAGGTGCAACAATCGGCACCCTGACTGTTGATGCCATTAGTACAGAGTGGTTAGAGAAGGTATTGCCATTAGTTATTCTTGCCGCTGCTGTCTATACCATTTTTCATAAGACTCCAGATGTGAGCCATAATGTGTCTCCTAAACCGTGCCCGGTACTCAAGAGAAAGCAAAAGTACCAAGGATTCATTCTCGGCTTTTATGATGGTGTTGCAGGCCCAGGAACCGGCGCTTTTTGGACTGTGAGCTCGATGGCGCTTTATCGTCTCAATATCTTACTTGCTTCAGGTCTATCTAAAGCCATGAACTTTACCAGTAACTTTACGTCTTTGGTTACCTTCGCAATTCTTGGTCATATTGATTGGGTTCTTGGTTTAACTATGGGTCTTTGTTTGATGGCTGGAGCATTTGTTGGGGCACATTCTGCTATTCGTTTCGGTGCTACATTTATACGACCTGTTTTTGTTACTGTTGTAAGCGTACTTGCGATTAAGCTGGCTTACGAAGCGTGGTTTGTAACCTTATAGCCCAGTCGCCCAAGGTAAGTAAAATGAATCATTTCTCTAAATTAAAAAGCGTCATTGATACCTTAATTGGCCATTGCTCGCAGGTTGATAAATCTCGAGGGGCTTATCATCAAGCCTTGTTCGATAGAACCTTGTTTAAGTGCAGCTCTTCTATTTTACTGCCCTACGCACTCGAAACTCAGGCAACGTACAACACTATTGTTCGAGAACAAGCGACAAACCAACTTACTGCTTCTCGGGCCAACTACCTGACAGAAAAACTCACTAATCAGATAGCTGCAATCCAAAGAGAACTAGCCAACCATGATTTAAGGTTAGATCGAAAAAGTAAGTCAGGAAAAAACCTTAACGACCTATACAACGAACTCGCTCAGCACCAGGATTGGCAAAAGCGACTGGTCGATTTAGTACGAGTACGCAAGTTAGCGTTTGATTCTGCGCCTCGCCACAGTAAGAAAAAAGCGGACGAGGCTTGGCAATTAGCAAAAGAACGATTAGAACGCTGCGAAGACTCAATGAAAAATATTGAGAGACTGATTAACTTAGAGAACCCCAAGCGAAATGAACACTGATAACCCATCATCACCACTGGATAACGCCCCAGAAGAAGTTAAGTTAGCTGTCGACCTGATCTATCTGCTCGAAAGCAACGAAATCGACCCAAAGGTTGCGTTAGAAGCAATTAAGATTGTCCAACAAGATTTACAAGCCAAACTAGCATCTAGCATCTAGCATCTAGCATCTAGCATCTAGCATCTAGCATCTAGCATAAAAACATACAGGATTCACATGTACCAACTTAGCTTTTCTATGCCCGAATTTCTTGAAAACTACTGGCATAAAAAACCAACCATCTTGAAAGGTGGCTTCCAAAACTTCGTCGACCCAATTTCGCCGGAAGAACTTGCTGGTTTATCGATGGAAGAAGAAGTGGATTCTCGCTTTGTCTCTAACCTCGACAATCAATGGACTGCAGAACATGGTCCATTCTCAGAAGAGAAGTTTGGCGAACTCACTGAAACACATTGGCAATTGATCGTTCAAGCGGCTAACCACTGGCATCAGGGTGCCAATCAGCTGACTGAAGCGTTCCAAGCGTTACCAAACTGGTTATTCGACGATCTAATGATCTGCTATTCAGCACCAGAAGGCGGCGTAGGCCCCCATATTGATCAATACGATGTATTCATCATTCAAGGCCAAGGTAAACGCCAGTGGAAAGTCGGCGCAAAAGATATTGGCCAATACAAAGAGACCGTTCAAGCTTCTGCACTTCGTCAAATCAAAGGTTTTGACCCGATCATTGATGAAACTTTAGAGCCAGGCGATATCCTTTATATCCCACCAGGTTTCCCGCATGAAGGGAATACTTTAGAGCCGTCAATGAGCTACTCTATTGGCTACCGCTCCCCTAAAGAACAAGAGCTGATCAGCAACTTTGCCGACTTTGTACTTGCTCATGATATGGGTGATGTTCACCTGCATGATCCAGAGTTCAAAACGCAAGAAGGCTACGGCAAAATTCGTTCATCGGATTTAAGCAATCTCACTGACATGTTGAAATCTGCACTAGAGCAACCTGAAACCATCAGTGAATTCATGGGGTGTCTGCTAAGCCAATCACGCCACCAGCTAGATATCGTCGCTCCTGATCCATTATGGACAGAAGAAGAGATCGCCCAACACTTAGAGTCAGAAGGCGAGATCTGTCGAGTATCGGGGTTAAAGGCGCTATACCATGAGAATGAAAGCAACACAGCTTACATCAATGGAGAAGTCGTTAAAGTTGAACAGGCTGATTCTTCGCTACTAAACGTACTGTGTGATGATTCGGTAATTAACTCAACAACTAATCTTTCTCCTTCAGGTGTAACCGTCGTGACGGAATTGGTGAATAAAGGTTACTGGTTTATCGAAGACTAACTTCGTTAATCGGTTTCGCGGATATCGCCAAGCCCTAGAGCGTTAGAACCCAAGAAAAATAAAAGGGACAAATGAAATTTTCATTTGTCCCTTTTTCTATTCAATTGTTAACTAAGCTTAAAAGCTATACAGTGAACAACTAGACTAAACCTTGAACTGATTAACCAATTTCTGCTGCTGTTGGGACAGTTGGTCAATTTCGCTACCCACTTGTTCAGAAGCTGCGGCTTGATCCAAGATCTTCGCACTCAAATCACGGATATTAACGACACTTTGGTTCACTTCACCGGAAACCGATTGTTGCTCTTCTGCCGCTCTCACGATCTGGTTGTTCATATCACTGATCGCTTCTATAGAAGTAAAGATCGAACCCAGATCTTCGACCGCTTTTTGAACATGTAATGCCGTGTCGTTAGCGAGAATATTACCTTCTTGTATCGCTTCAACGACATCTTGAGTGCCCGCGTGGACTTTGTCGATCACCGCTCTGATTTCACCAACCGATGACTGTGTGCGGCTTGCGAGATTTCTTACCTCATCAGCAACGACGGCAAAACCTCGACCTTGCTCACCTGCACGAGCCGCTTCAATCGCGGCATTCAATGCCAGTAAGTTGGTTTGCTCAGAGATCCCTTCAATCACACTTAAGATCTCAGTGATGTTACCGTTATTTTTAGCCAACTCTTCAACAATAGGCACGGCGCTCGACATACGATCCACCAGCTTTCTCATTTCACCGGCAGAAAGCTCGATAACCTGTTGGCCTTGCTGAGCAGAACGATTTGCCTCGCAAGCCGCATCAACAGCTATTTCAGCATTTTGTACCACTAAGCCCGAAGTCTGAGTCATCTCTTCTGCCGCGGTCGCCACAAGATCTACTTCTTTAAACTGAGACTCACTACTTTCACGAGTGCTTGATGCCGAGGCCTTCGCTTGACTTGTCGTGCTCGCCACTTGCTCAGTGGTCTGAATCACCTCTTTAATCGTGTGTTGAAGCTTGTCTAAGAACAGGTTAAACCCTTGTGACAACTGACCAATTTCGTCTTGAGATTTCACTTCCAAGCGTTGCGTTAAATCACCTTCACCAGAAGCAATATCGTTCAGTCTCTCAACCACCTGTCGAATAGGCTTAACAATGGACAGTGAAGCAAAAGCGATGATCGCTAGACCGAAAAGAATAAAGCTAATACCCGCAATCACTTCAGTCTTAATACCTTCACTTAGCTTAGTACTAATAATGGCATCCAATTGATTCGCGTCAGCAACCACACTCTCTCTTGGAATCTCAAACAGCACACCCCAAGTTTGGTTGGCGGCAACAACAGGTGCAAATGCGAGTAACCACTCACCATTCTCACTCCATTGAGTCGTGACTTCGCCACCAAAGATAAAGTCCGTCATTAGATCACTACTTGTATTGTTGCTTTGAAAACTCGAACCAACCGCAATACTTTGATCATCAGAAGCGATAACGGAACCGTCTAAGCTAACGACGTAAACCGCGCCTGCACCTTCAAACAAGCTTTGATCCGATTGAGTGACAACATTGGTTAAACCATCGAGCCTTAAGTCGATGCCCAAGAAACCAATCGCCACATCATCAACGATGATAGGCACCGAAATCGAAGACGTAAGCAGTTCTTGACCACCGCTACTCACAACTCTTGGCGTACTAATACACGTTTGTCCAGATGACAAAGGACAGAAAAAGCGTTCGCTATTGCTGTTATCACTCAATGTTGATTCTGATAACACGTTTGGAAGAACGTTCTCGCCATTATCTGCGACCTTCCAATAAGGAGCAAAACGCCCTCTTTCATTCGAGCCGACATAATCCGCATCGACATAATTCGCATCTTCAGCATCAAGTAAATCGGGCTTGAAGACTAGGTAAGCTCCTTGAATAGAATCAAAGTTCAAAACAGAACGACGAACCATTTCATCTAACGCAGTACGAAGCTCTTCACTTGGGGTAAAGTTTTCGTCTGCGTTGTTCTTTAGAAACTGAGCACTAGAAGCCAACATTTCTGCTCGATAAATAGCTTCATCGACATAACGTTGAGTTTCCTGAGCATTAAGCTGAGAAACGGATGCCAACAACTGTTGAGTTTTGTTAATCACTGATTCTGAGCTTTGAGATTTTATGACCTGTTGATTGCTCGTCGCGTTGTAGATCGAGAAACCAATGAGAGACAGTGACGTAATGATTAAACAACAACCTGCTAAGAGGGTTATTTTCCACTGTACTGATAGAGAGCGCATTTAATATCCTTATTTAAGCCAAAAGACTTCCATAACCGTAACCATCACATTAGTAACAAACTGCTATGCACAATGTGAATGAGTTAGACGAATAGCTTAGCGGATAATTACAGCACAAATTACGTGCATATAAAACGAAAGTTTATAGAAATGTTAATAAATCGTGTATTTTGTCTGTTATTGCTTTGATTTCAAGAGCTTTCAGCTTGTCAGACTTAGGCTTCTTTGTGCCTAAGCTTCCGGTCATGAATAACGCAAATTGATTCAGAGCAATTGCAACATTTCAAGGAAGCCAATGACTCCTTTTTATTTTATAACCTCAATAAATTCGGATTAGTTTTTATAATCCAAGCTATAGATTTTTATCTTGATCAACTTCACACTTTTTGGTTGCTAAGTAGACGCTCAATCTCTAATATCTCGCGCCTAGATTCCCAGGTTACTTTACTTATTTGGCTCTCCTTAATGGAACGCCAAGGCTTTTTACGTCCTAATTTTTGGAGAGATACGCAAATGTCCGCCACGTTTCCATTAGCGAAACTTACCTTTTTAATCGCTATCCTGACTGCCGTGGGTCAAATGACTCAAACGATGTACGTGCCTTCTATCGGTCATATGGCGGGTGAGTTCTTGGTTTCAGCATCTTCGCTTCAAGCTGTGATGGCGTGCTACCTGATCCCTTATGGTCTGTCGCAATTTGCATACGGTCCACTTTCTGATCGCCTAGGTCGCAAACCAATCATCGTCGTCGGTTTGTTCATCTACATCATCGGTACTTTGGTGGCATTGTTTGCTCACGAATATGAATGGTTTTTAGCAGGTAGCTTTATACAAGGTTTGGGCATCGGTTGTGGTGGTGCGATGTCTCGTACATTGACTCGCGACTGTTTTGAAGGCGCAGAACTGCACCGCGCAAACAGCTTAATTAGCATGTGTGTGATTTTCTCACCATTGATGGCTCCTGTATTAGGTGGGTACTTAACAGAAGCTTTCGGTTGGCGTTCTAGCTACTTGTTCCTGGCGCTGTTTGGTATCGCAGTGGTGATCACCATGATGACGAGCATGATGGAAACTCTGCCAAAAGAACGACGCAAACATGAATCGGTTGCCAACAGCTACAAATTCGTTCTATCTGACAAACGTTTTCAAGGTTTCTTATTGGTATTGGTCGCAACATTTGCAGGTGTAGCGGTATTTGAAGCTGCGGCAGGTGTATTGCTTGGCGGTGTACTTGGCTTGCCTGCAACCACAGTAAGCTTGTTGTTTGTATTACCTATTCCAGGTTACTTAGTCGGTGCTGGCCTATCCAGTTACATCGCACAACGTCGCTCTGAGCGTCGCGCTCTGAATGTTGGACTAGTTGCTATCTTGGTAGGGTCTACCGTGGTGTTGATACCAGGTCTATTTGGTCAAACAACAGCATTAACTTTGATTGGTGGTGCTACGATTTACTTTTTGGGCGCTGGTATCTTATTCCCGGCGGCAACAACAGGGGCGCTTTCGCCATTCCCGTACCACGCAGGTACTGGAGGTGCGATTTTGGGTGGTATGCAAAACCTAGGTGCTGGCATCGCAACACTACTGGCCTCGTTCTTCCCAGCTCAAGACCAACTTCCGCTCGGTTGCTTGATGATTGCAATGTCATTCATCGCCATGCTTGGTTTACGTTGGGTTAATCGTAAACCTGACCATTCAAACGAAATGCCATTGGCTATCTAAAGTAAACTCTACCTCAGCTCAAACAACGAAGAGGGACAGACTGAAAAGTGTGTCCCTTTTTCATTGCACGTTTTCCCCCAGCTCACATCTACCATCGATTCCATTAACCATTACTTTGATTTATTGAAAACAATAACAGACACTTACGCTGAAAGTACCAATCCAGAATCCAATTATAAATAACATCACTTGAAGAAAACTAACCACTAAAGGATGCTGGCATTAAAACGAGTAAGGTACACAATAGGATATACAGATGCGTTTCGCTTTAACCACATTAGCCGTATCGGCCGCACTTGTCGCCGGATGCAGCAATCAAGGAATAACAACCATGGACCACAACTCTCCATCGCAACTCATCGCACATCAAACCCAAGCTCCCGTAGCTAAGAAAGTCCCTCATGCAATGACGATTCATGGTGATACCCGAATCGATGATTATTACTGGATGCGTGATGATGAGCGCCAAGACCCAGAGATCTTGCAGCATCTTGAGCAAGAAAACCAGTACGCAGAGGCCGTGCTGAAACACACTGAAGCATCACAAGAACAGTTATTTGAAGAGATCAAAGGCCGAATCGCAAAAGACGACCATTCGGTTCCAGTTCGCAAAGGCAGCTACTATTACTCGAATGAAGTCACAGGTGACAACGAATACCCAGTTCACTTGCGTGAAAATGACTTTTTAGGTACAGACAAGCAAGTCATCTTAGATATTAACGAACTAGCAAAAGACCATGAATTTTTCAGTATTGGTGGCTTAACGATCAGCCCAAGCGAAAACTTGTTGGCCTATGGCGAAGACACGCTGAGCCGCCGTATTTACACCATCAAGATTAAAGACCTCACGACAGGTGAATACCTAACAGATGAAATTGAAGGGGCTTCGAGCGCGATTGCATGGCAAAACGACAACCAAGCCTTTTACTACATCAAAAAAGATCCACAAACATTACTTGGTTATCAAGTTTACCGTCACGTTTTGGGCACACCTCAGACAAGCGATGAGTTAATCTACGAAGAAACCGACAGCGCTTACTACACCTCTTTGAGCAAAAGCAAAGATGGTGAACAGGTCTACATTTGGCACTCGAGTACAGAAACCAGCGGTGTTTCAGTCATAGATGCCAACAACCCAAACGCTAAAGCTGAAGCTTTCTACCCACGAGAAACGGGTATCGAGTACAGCATCGCTAAGCTAGGTGATTGGTACTACATCTACACCAACTACCAAGCGGTCAACTTCCGTTTAATGAAAGTCACTGCTGAAGAGATGCATGACCGCTCTAAGTGGGTCGATGTCATTCCTGCTGACGAGAATACTCAGCTTGTTGACTTCGAGCTGTTTGATGACCATCTGGTTTACGAGCAACGTGCGAATGGCTTGTCTACAGTGAAAGTTCGTCAACTCTCAACAGGGAAAGAGTTCCCACTCGAATTTAACGACACTGCTTTTGCTGCTTACCTAACAAGTAACTATGAATTAGATAACTCAAAAGTTCGCGTCTATTACAGCAGCTTAACCACGCCAGGTACTTACTATGATTTCGACCTAAGTTCAGGAGAATCCGAAGTCATGAAACAAACACCTGTATTGGGTGATTTCGAAGCGGATAACTACCAATCAGAGCGAATCATGGTAACGGCTCGCGATGGTAAGCAAGTACCTGTCTCTCTGGTTTATCGTAAGGACTTATTCAAGAAAGACGGCACTAACCCAATCTACCAATACGGCTATGGCTCTTACGGCTCTACGATTGAACCTACCTTCAGCTCAACTCGCCTAAGCCTACTGGATAGAGGTTTTGTTTTTGCGATAGCTCACATCCGCGGTTCAGAAATGCTTGGTCGCCCTTGGTATGAAGATGGCAAAAAACTGACCAAACAAAATACGTTCAACGACTTTATCGATGTGACCAAAGGGCTGGTTGAAGAAGGCTACGGCGCACAAGATAAAGTGTTCGCCGTTGGTGGTTCTGCTGGCGGTCTATTGATGGGCGTAATCATCAACCAAGCACCAGAACTGTACCGTGGCATCGGAGCACATGTTCCGTTTGTAGACGTTGTCACAACCATGCTTGACGAATCGATTCCTCTCACCACCAACGAGTATGATGAATGGGGCAACCCGAACGATAAAACCTATTACGATTACATGCTAGGTTACTCACCATATGACAATGTGAAGGATCAAAGCTACCCCCCTCTGGCAGGATAGTTGTCACTGTTAAAATTTAACCAGTTTGGGCGATAAA